>JABUTQ010000206.1 GCA_021443605.1 Bacteroidales bacterium
ATCTGTGGCAGGGGCAGTGAACGGCACGACGCTCGCCACTCTTTACGAAAACGGCCGTGCCGTGCCGGTGAAGCTCTACTCTTCGCTCGAAGATGACAAAAAAGATTTCGAATCCCTCGGGAACCATTTTATCCCCACTTATATGCCCGGGACATCCGTTCCACTGCGCCAGGTGGCCGAGATCCGTCCCGAATGGCATCCCGAAAACCTTGCCAGATACGGCGGCGACAAGACCGTGGTGGTGGCAGCCGATTTGCGCTACGACAAATCGAACACCGTGGCGATGAGCCGTCTGAAAAAATATATCGATAACGAGATAATACCATTTCTGCCGGAAGGAGTTACAATAGAATATGGCGGTCTTGCCGAAACCAACAGCAGGGTGGCCCCCGAGATATTGTGGTCTTTCGTGGCGGCCGTTGCCGTGCTGTTCATCTTCCTGCTGATTCACTTCAAGAAACTTTCACTTGCCGTGATGTCTATCGGGATGAGCGCGTTGTGCCTCTTCGGAAGCTCTTTCGGGTTGTGGGCATTCAACAAGGACTTCGGAATCACTTCAGTGTTGGGATTGATAAGCCTTGTGGGAATCATTATCCGAAACGGTATCATCCTGTTTGATTATGCAGAGGAATTGAGAAGAGAGAAGGGCCTGGGCGTCAGCGAAGCGGCTTACGAGGCCGGCTGCCGGAGGATGCGTCCCATATTCCTTACATCCGTCACCACGGCGCTCGGCGTGCTCCCTATGGTGCTCAACGGAGGGCCGCTATGGCAGCCAATGGGGCTTGTAATCTCCTTTGGTACAGTACTTTCAATCTTCTTGATAGTATTGGTGATGCCAGTTACCTATAAAATCGTATTTAAGAACTCGAACGAATATGCAGTCAATAAAATATAGAGCAACAGCGATTGCGGCAGCCCTTTTTACTGCACTTATGCTGCCGGCACAGACACTGACGATAGAAGAGTGCCGCCAGATGGCGGTGGAGTCGAGTTCCCGTACCAAAAACGCGGAGCTTGACAAAAAATCGGCATTGGAGCAGAAAAAAGAGGCGTTGTGGGCTTACTTCCCCTCCGCATCAATCAATGGAGGCACTTTTTATGCTCTGAATCCTATGTTGGAGATTACCCTGAAGGATGTTCTGGGAAGTTCCGATATGGCACAAAGCCTGATATCTGAAATCGAGTCATACGCCCACAGCTATGGGATAAATCCCGTTTATACAGCCCTTTCAAAGGGGCAGGTGGCAACGCTCTCGGTGTCCCAACCCGTTTTTGTTGGGGGCAGAATCGTAAATTCCAATCGATTGGCAAAACTGGGATACGAAGCGGCGTCGCTGAAACAGACTTTGACCGAAAGGGAAATCTTGGATGAAGTTGAATCGGCATATTGGCAAACTGTATCGCTTGAAGAGAAAAACAAGACTCTAAATCAGGCAATTGCGCTTGTAGAGAATATCTGCGGCACTGTTTCGGCAGCGGTTGGGGCGGGGCTTGCCACCAGGACAGACCTCTTGCAGGCAGAGCAGAAACTGAGCTCTCTTAAAAGCGATGCCACAAAGCTCTCCAACGGCATTATCCTCTCCAAGATGAATCTCTGCAACCTCATCGGGCAGGATTTTGCGGTGCTAAAGGCAGCTTCTTCTGTAGAAAAACCCTATATCGGGGACATCAGTTTCGGAAGTTTGCCCGTATTGGAATCTCCTGAAAAATTTTACCGTGACGAAGAGGAGATTTGCCGCTCGATGGAGGAGGTGAAACTGCTCTCTTTGTCGGAAGAGGCAAGCAGACTGCAAAAGAAAATCACTGTTGGAGAGTCGCTTCCTCAGCTGAGCATAGGGGCTTCATACGGGTACAACAACATCCTTAACCATCAGTCTGTCAATGGGATGGTGTATGCTATGGTGAAGATTCCCCTTACCGATTGGGGTGGTGGCTCCCACAAGATTCGCAATAAGGAGTATCAGGCTCAAAAGGCGGCCAACGACCGCGAATATCTCTCTGAACAGGTGCTGCTCGGAGTTAGGAAACTTTGGATGGATGCAGTTGCGGCGTGGCAGCAGATTGATGCAGAGCAGCAGGCAACCGCAGTGGCCGAGGCACGACTAAAGAGCGTTGAAGCCGACTATAAAGCCGGTCTTGCCACCTCGTCAGATTTGCTTCAGGCACAAACTTCCCTTTTGGAAAGCCGCCAGAATCTCACCGACTCCCAAACCGCCTACCAGATTGCCATCAGAAAGTATCTGAATGTCGGGAGATAGATTAAGTTTTTTTTGCTAAATTTGAAGCTCTTAAAGAACTTCAACTATGAAAAAAACTTTCTTCAAATTTTCCCTGATGGTATTTGCCATATTGGCTACTATTGGATGCAACAAACAGCAAACTGCTGAAAATGTGATATTTCTGATTGGCGATGGGATGGGGCTCGGAGCCATTTCGCAACTCCTTCTCTATGAAGAAGAGCCTACTGCCATTGAAGAAGGATTCGTAATCGGTCTGAGCGAAACGCGCTCTGCAAACAACTTTGTGACCGATTCTCCCGCCGGAGGCACAGCCCTTGCCACAGGAACAAGGACAAACAACGGTTACCTGGGTGTGGATCCTGAAGGAAAACAGCTTACCAGCCTGCTGAAAAAGGCTCAGGCGAAGGGTAAAAAGAGCGGCATTGTCGTAAATACTGTCCTTACCGAGGCTACTCCCGGGGCATTCTATGCCGGAGTAAAGAAACGTGCGGAGGTTTACAAGATAGCCGAACAATTTTTAGATAGCGGCGTTGACCTTGCAATCGGCTCCGGCCTTTCGGCATTCATCAATCGTCCTGATTCAGTGGACCTTACACAAAAACTTATCGAAAAAGGATATGATGTGATATTGGACTGGCCTACAATTCTTGCCACAGATTCTCAAAAATACATCGGCATTTTGCCGGAGGCCGGCGTGCATAGGAGAAACAAATCCAAAGACATCACCGCAAAGGGTGGTGATGGTGCTCCGGTGTGCATTGCGGCAAAAATGGCAGCTGAAAGCGATGACAACTTCAACGATAATCTCGATATAAACGAGCCGGAGAAATATATGCCCAAGGCTTTGACAAAGGCACTTGAAACATTGTCAAACAATAATGGAAAGGGTTTTTTCTTGATGGTGGAGAGTGCGATAATAGACGGATACGGACACAACAACGACTCCTACGGTCTGTTGGATGAGATGCAGGAATTCAATGAAACCGTAAAAGTGGTCAAGGCATTTGCACAGAGCCATCCCAATACCCTTTTGGTCATTACTGCAGATCACGAAACAGGTGGAGTAGGGGTTTCTTATCGCGTATCGCCTGAAAATATGAAAGATACGGTGAAAGTTGTTTTCAGTACGACAGGACACACCGGAACTGTTGTGCCGGTATTTGCCCTCGGCCCGGGTGCAGAGAAGTTCGACTGCATTATGAAGAACATCGACATCCCCGCTAAAATTTCCGAAATCGCCGGGCTCTAAATTCTTAGAATAATCTACCCGCAGCAATAAAAATGACAAGGGTTAAACGAGGTCTCGCCCCATTTAACCCTTTTGATTTCTCCGTAAAATGATACTTTCTATAAGTATCGGCGGTTAGCAGGTTTTAGCAGATGAGAAACTATTTGGCGTGTTCCTCAATATAAGAAACTGCATCTCCAACAGTTGAGATTTTCTCTGCTACATCGTCAGGAATCTCGATACCGAACACCTTTTCAAATTCCATAATCAACTCTACAGTGTCGAGAGAATCGGCTCCCAGGTCGTTTGTAAAGCTGGCATTGGAGGTAACTTCGCTTTCGTCAACACCAAGTTTGTCAACAATGATTCCTTTAACTTTTGAAGTAATGTCTTCCATAATCAAAATATTTTGTTATTAATTTCATTCAGTGCATCAGCACAAAGTTTTGCAAAGTAAAGCATTTTTTTCTAAAAATGGCAAATTACAATGATATTTAATTATATTTGCATCGTGATTAGAGTGGCTCGAGTGGTGGAATAGGTAGACACGCAGGACTTAAAATCCTGTGGACAGCAATGTCCGTACGGGTTCGATTCCCGTC
>JABUTQ010000154.1 GCA_021443605.1 Bacteroidales bacterium
CCAAATTTATTTTGAAAAAATCTTCAAAAAAGAATCTATTTTTGACGATTAAGGCGTGCGAGACGAGTCACCTGACCGACTGCCTTATCACCCTTCTTTACCAATATCTCGGCATCGAGAGGGAGGAACACGTCGAGACGCGATCCGAATTTGATGAAACCGGCTTCACTTCCCTGCTCAAACTCCTTCCCCACCTCTGCATAGCAGACGATACGACGTGCCACGATGCCTGCAATCTGCCTGAACATCACCGGCACACCGTGCTCCGTCTCAACGACAATGCTGGTGTGTTCATTCTTTTCGCTGCTCTTGTGATACCATGCAAAAAAGTATTTTCCGGGATGATACTTATAATAGAGCACCTTGCCACCGACAGGGAACCAGGTGATATGTATATCAAAGAAATCCAGATAGATGGAAATTCTTCTGCATCTACCTTTGAAATATTCGTTCTCCTCGACTTCTTTAATTGCAGTCACCTCTCCGTAGCTCGGAGCAAAGACAAAATCGCCGTCTTTGACGACAGGATTGGACGGAACCCTGAAGAAACGAAACATAAACAGCGCCAAAAATGCACAGACTGCAACCGCTATCCACTTTACCCACGGGTTGTTGCACAAAACTATGAAAGCAGCGGCCACAACTGCCCATATGATAAAATTGATGATGATAATCTTTGTACCTTCTTTATGTATTTTCATAATCAGATAATTAACATTATTTTAAGATATACAACAACTGCCGGAATGACAAACAATGCACCATCCAGCCGATCGAGCATTCCGCCGTGCCCGGGCAATATGGAACCTGAATCCTTCTTGCCGTACTGGCGTTTTATCAAAGATTCGAACAAATCCCCAAGAATGCCGAGAATCACGACTATCAACGATATTACTGTCAGTGTCAATATATTGTCTTCGAGATGTGTAACGTAGAAAACGACGTCTGTGAGGAACACAAAAAACAGGGCGCCAAACACACCGGCCCACGATTTTTTCGGTGACACTGCCGGATACAACTTTTTGCTTTTTTCCCGCTGTCCGAATGCCATCCCCACCAAATAGGCTCCGACATCACTTATACATATCAATATCATAGTGATGACAAAGTACAGGACATTGAAATTCCCTAATCGGTCAAATACCAGGAGGATTGATGATGCTATCGGCAGAGCGATATAGGTCAAAGGGAACGTCAATATGCCGCTCTTGCTCCCCGCTTCTCTCTCCCTTGGATTGAACAAAAGAAGTATCTGATTGATTATCAAAGGAATCAGAACCAATAACAATATTGATATATCCGAATCATATCTCTTGACAAGGAACATCAGAAGCACGAGCAAAATCCCGGTAAACTCAGACAGAAGACACTCTTTGACATAATGCTTTTTCTCTTCGCCCAAAGCCATCCTGTAAAATTCATCAATCATCACCACCATAAAACAGCCCATAATCACAGCAAAGCATACTCCGTTCAGCAGAGAAACTGCCAGAAGAAGCAGATAGACCAGGCCGGTCAGTGTCCGTTTGACGATTTTGTTCATATCAATTGTTATTATCAGCTGTTTCTTCAGGTAACGCAAGGTTCTGATTGTCAGAAACCGAGTCACCAATCAGTTCGTTAGGGTTTCGGCCTCCTTTCCTTGGGCCGAATATGTTTTCAAGGTCTTCACTGAAGATAACCTCCCTTTCAAGAAGTAGGGCTGCAAGTTTTTCAAACCCTTCCCTGTTTTCAGTCAGCACGGCTGTTGCGGTCTCGTGAGCCTTCTCTATCAGCAGTTTCACCTCAGCGTCAATCAGTTCGGAAGTTTTCTCGCTGAAAGGTTTCGAGAACATCATCTCGTTCCTTCCGGTGGAATCGTAATAAGAGATATTTCCAATCTTCTCGCTCATACCGAAATATGTGACCATTGCATACGCCTGCTTTGTAAGCTTTTCAAGGTCGTTGAGGGCTCCTGTGGAGATTCTTCCGTTCACAATCTCCTCTGCCACGCGGCCGCCGATTGTGGATGCCATCTCGTCCAACATCTGTTCCTTGGTGGTCAACTGTCTCTCTTCGGGCAAATACCAGGCGGCACCCAATGCCTGTCCGCGAGGGATAATTGTAACTTTGAGTAGCGGATTGGCATTCGGAAGGAGCCAGCTGACGGTGGCGTGTCCCGCTTCGTGGTGTGCAATCGTGTTCTTCTCTTCCGGAGAGATAATCTTGCTCTTGCGCTCCAGACCGCCTATAATCCTGTCTATCGCATCGAGGAAATCCTGCTTGTCAATAGACTTCTTGTCTTTGCGGGCGGCTATCAATGCCGATTCATTGCACACGTTGGCGATATCGGCTCCGGAGAATCCGGGAGTCTGTTTTGCAAGGAACTCAATATCAAAACCATCCGCGAGCTTCAACTTCCTGAGATGGACTTTAAAAATCTCAAGGCGCTCTTTAAGCTCCGGCAAATCGACTTGAATCTGACGGTCGAACCTGCCTGCCCTCATAAGGGCCTTATCGAGGACATCGGCGCGGTTTGTGGCCGCAAGGATAATCACGCCTGAATTTGAACCGAATCCATCCATCTCCGTAAGGAGCTGATTCAGAGTATTTTCTCTTTCATCATTTGATGAATATCCCACATTTTTGCTTCTTGCACGACCAACGGCATCAATCTCATCTATGAACACGATGCAGGGAGCCTTCTCTTTTGCCTGACGGAAGAGATCCCTTACACGGGATGCCCCCACCCCTACAAACATCTCGACAAAATCCGAACCGGACATTGTGAAGAAAGGAACGTTTGCCTCTCCGGCCACAGCCTTGGCCAACAGTGTCTTACCGGTGCCCGGAGGGCCTACAAGAAGTGCTCCCTTGGGGATTTTGCCGCCAAGCGCGGTATATTTCTTTGGATTGCGGAGAAAATCCACAATCTCCATCACCTCTATTTTGGCCTCTTCGAGCCCGGCTACATCCTTGAATGTAACTTTGTTTTCCGCTTTTGCCTTGTCAAAAAGTGTGGCCTGGGATTTTCCTACGCCAAAAATGCCGCCTCCGGGGCCACCCATTCCACCTCCAGTGCGCATGGGTCGGAAAATTATCAGCCACATTACAATCATAAGGACCGGGAACAGAATCCAATCAATGATGTGTCCCCAATAATTCAAGCGCTCATCTGTCTCAAACTTGAATTGCTTTTCTTCAGGAAGAGTCTGCATCAAAGCAGAGAACTCGCTTTCGGCGTCAAAACTATCGGAAACGAGAAAATAGAATTGCGGTCCGGCTGCCAACTCCTTGCCACCGAAGAGATTCTTGTATTTTTCGGTACAATCTTTCTTGAGATGAATCTCTCCCCTATTCTGATTTCTGATATATACGACCTTCTCGACATCTCCGCTTGCAAGGAGACCTGACCTTACGTCGAGCCACTCTTTTTTCTGAGGCTCGGCACCACCCGATATGGTCCACATATATACCAAGACACCGATGAGGAGGATATAAATCCACATCATCCCCATCCTTGGCTTCTGGATTTCAGTTTTCTTGCCGTGGGGCTTATTCTCCTTTTTCCCCTTGCCGGTATTGTTTTCTGCCATTATTCTTCTTCGTAATTAACTCGTTCTGCATCAGCCCACAAATCCTCCAATCTATAAAAATCCCGGTATTCTGTCTTGAATACGTGAACCACGACATCCGAGTAGTCCAAAATAACCCAGAAAGCATTTTCCCTTCCCTGTTTTCTCACTGCCGGACGCCCGGCGACACTCTCCATCTTCTCTTCCACATTGTCGCTGATTGCCACGACCTGAGTGGTGGAATCGGCATTGCAAATCACAAAATGATCGGAAATTGCTGTTCCTATCTTCCTCAAATCCAGTGAAGTGACTTTCTTTGCCTTCTTTTCCTGCATCGCATCGACGATGACTTGTATCTCTTGTTTTATATCCATTTGGTCATTAAATCCTAAAGAATGTATATCTTTGGTTCGTTTTACTGCAATTTTTAGTCCATTAGAAGTTGTTTAAATTTGATTCAAATTTTTATTTATGGAATGTTTTTGAGCAGATTTACATTATT
>JABUTQ010000240.1 GCA_021443605.1 Bacteroidales bacterium
CTGAATTGGCCGGCTTGCGTTCCATAAATGCTCTCGCCATAGACATTCAACCACTCTCCCATCTTTTTGAGACGAATCACCGCCTCTTCGGGGATTGTACCATCCGGCCTCGGACCGACGTTCAGAAGGAGATTTGCCCCCTTAGCTGCCGTACGCACAAGGTACTCTATCAAAAACTCCGGAGACTTGTAGTCCGTATCGGTAATTTTATATCCCCAACTGCGATTCATCGTCTGACAGGTCTCAAGGGGAAGTCGGGAAATATCTTGAGTAGAATATCCGTATTCATTGAAGCCGGGGATATCCCGCTCAAAAATCTGTATATCCTCGCCGGGGAACGGATTGAGATGGTGGTTGTTGCCGACAAGGCACGCCGGCTGGAGAGTGTGAATCAGATTGTATTGATGTTCAAGATTCCAAATTGCCGGCTGTTCTTCATACGGACGCGAATCTTTGTCCCACACCCCGTCAAACCACACGGCGCCTATCGGGCCATATTTTGTAAGAAGCTCAGTGAGCTGGCTATCAACAAATTGCATATAGTGTTCCCAATCGCCGTCCTTTCCTTGAGGCCTGCCCGTGCCCTTACCGGTGCGCCCTTGCGGCCAGTAATCTGTGCGCCCCCAGTCGAGATGAGAATAATAGAGGTGCAGTTTTATCCCCTCTTTTGAGCACGCCTCGGCAAGCTCTCCAACGACATCCCTTTTGAATGGTGTGGCATCCTTTATATTATATGCACTCGCATCTGATTGAAACATCGAAAAACCATCGTGGTGACGGGAAGTAAAAGTGATATACTTTGCCCCCGCCTCCTTGAAAAGTTTCACCCACTCACCGGCATTGAATTTGGATGGACAGAAGCCATTTGCAAGACGGGCATATTCTTGATAATCAAGATTTTCATTCTGCATCACCCATTCTCCGCGCCCGAGCATCGAATATATCCCCCAATGTATGAAAATACCGAAACGGGCCTGTGAAAACTCCTCCCGTGCCTTCAGATTTTCTGCAGACGGCTGCTGCGCGCTGACATTTCCGCTGCCCAAGACACAAAATCCAAGCAACACAATCGACAATATTCTTATGTATCTTTTCATAGTAGACAGGTTTGTATTTCTACAAAGATAATTCTAATTTCTCAAAAATTAAATTGTATCTTTGCGGTTTGACACAAGTTTTTAACTAAAAAACATTTAAAGAGATGATTAAAATTAATTTTCTGGGGGTTGGAAGCGTAGAATGCCCGTCTCCGTGTTCGATTATCGACGCGATTATTGCTTATGACAAGGAATTGCTTGGGACAGCCGTTGCCGCAATTATAGACGGCAAAGTCACAGATTTGCGAACAACCCTTACAGAAGATACTGATATAGAGATTGTTACCCCTGAGCACAAAGAAGCTCTCAAGGTACTTAGGCACACTACTGCCCACATTATGGCAGAGGCTGTGAAACATCTTTTCCCCGAGGCCAAATTCACAATCGGCCCCGCAACCGACAACGGATTCTTCTATGATTTCGATTTCCGTCCGTTCACTATGGACGACCTTGCAGCTCTTGAAAAAGAGATGAAAAGCATCATCAAGAAAAATCCGCGCATCGTCCGCGAGGAGGTTTCAAGGGAGAAAGCAATCGAGATTTTCAAGGCAAAGGATGAGCCGTACAAGCTCGAGCTCATTGATGCAATTCCCGAAGGCGACCTTATAACTATCTATACCCAAGACGATTTCACCGACCTTTGCGCCGGCCCGCACCTTCTCAACACCCGCCTAATCAAAGGTTTCAAGCTCCTTTCAAGCTCTACGGCATACTGGCGCGCAGACAAGAACAATGCAAATCTTGCCCGCATCCACGGCACGGCATTCTTCACAAAGGAGGATATGGAAGGCTATCTGCAATATCTTGAAGATATCAAGAATCGCGACCACAACAAGATTGGACGCGAAATGGAGCTCTTTACAACTGTGGATGTTATCGGCCAGGGACTTCCGCTCCTTATGCCCAAGGGTGCCAAGATTGTGCAGATTCTCCAGCGCTGGATAGAAGATCTTGAGGATAACGAATGGGGATACACCCGCACCAAGACTCCTCTCTTTGCAAAGAGCGACCTCTACAAGATTTCGGGACACTGGGATCACTACCGCGACGGTATGTTCGTGATGGGAGATCCTGATAAAGACAAGGAAGTGTTCGCCCTCCGTCCGATGACCTGCCCGTTCCAGTATTATGTGTTCAAGGCATCGCAGAAGAGCTATCGCGACCTCCCTTGCCGCTACAGCGAGACCTCTACCCTCTTCCGCAATGAAGATTCGGGTGAGATGCACGGCTTGACTCGCGTTCGCCAGTTCACAATTTCAGAAGGACACCTGATTGTTCGTCCCGACCAGATGGTGGAAGAGTTCAAGAATTGCCTCGCCCTTGCGAAGTACGTTCTCACTACCCTCGGCCTTCAGGACGACGTGACATATCACCTTTCAAAATGGGATCCAAACAACAAGACTAAATATATTGGTGAACCAGAGGTTTGGGAGCAGACAGAGCAGCACATCAGAGACGTGCTCACAGAGCTCAATATTCCTTTCACTGAGGATGTTGGAGAGGCTGCATTCTATGGTCCCAAAGTGGATATCAACACCAAGAACGTCTATGGCAAGGAGGATACTATGATTACAATCCAGTGGGATGCCCTCCTTGCTTACCAATACGATATGTACTATATCGACCAGAACGGAAACAAGGTTCGTCCTTATATCATCCACCGCACCAGCATCGGATGCTATGAGCGCACACTTGCCTGGCTGATAGAGAAATACAGCGGCAAGCTCCCCACCTGGCTCTGCCCCGAGCAGGTTCGTATCCTCCCTATTTCGGAGAAGACGGCAGACTATGCATCGGAAGTTGCAGCCGAGCTTAAGAAGGCCGGCATCCGCTGCTCTGTGGATCAGCGTGCCGAAAAGATTGGTTACAAGATTCGCGACGCACGCAATGAGCGTATCCCTTATATGATAGTTGTTGGCCAGCAAGAAGCTGAAAACAAGATGGTTGCAGTTCGCAGCCGCTTTGTGGGCGACGAAGGTGTCAAAACTCTTGGCGAATTCATCTCACAAATCCTTCTCGAGGTCAACACCAAGGAGATAAGGAAGGAAGTGCCGCAGAAAGAGCAGTAAATCACTACATTGCCTCCGGAAGATTTTTTCCGGAGGCAATGCAGTTTTGTCTTACTGAGCGTCAGTCTCGTCATCCTGAGCGTCAGTCCCGTCATCCTGAGCGAAGCGAAGGATCTTTTCGATGAGATTCTTCGCTTCGCTCAGAATGACGGCTCCCTCCCCGAATGCTACCTAATAAAATTGGTCTTTACCGGCTCTTCTGCCTCGGGCCTTGCCACATCTTTGAGGGCTCCGAGCATCCAAGCCATATTGCGGGCGAGGGTGCGCATTGTCTGGAGCCCTTCCTCGTCTTGCATCGCTTCACCGGGAGCACCTCCGTGCACACTGTTCCAATACTGAGATGGAACCACCGGCATATTGCTGATTGTGAAGTATTTGTTCAAGCGGTCAAAAGTTGCGCTTGCCCCTCCCCTGCGGCATACCGCAACCGCAGCAGCCGGTTTATACTGAAGATACGGCTTGTGGCTCATGAACAGCCTGTCCATGAACGAGCAGAGCGCCCCGGCCGGTCCCGCGAAATAGACCGGAGAGCCAACCACAAAAGCATCGCACTCCTCCACCTTCTTCTCTATCCGGAGCATCACGTCATCACGGAACACGCAGTGTCCCAGCTTCTTGCACTGATAGCACGCGATACATCCCTGCATCGCCTTGTTTCCTATCCATTCAATATCAGTTTCTATCCCAAATTCATTCAGTGTTCGTGCCACTTCGCTCAAAGCAATGAACGTATTGCCCTCTTTGCGCGGGCTGCCGTTAATCAAAAGTACTTTCATATCTGTTTCTTTTAGAATCATTGCAAATTTACCATTATTCTCACCAATTGCAAAAGACCGTAGTTTTGTATAGAATATGCAACCT
>JABUTQ010000050.1 GCA_021443605.1 Bacteroidales bacterium
GATGCGGATATTATCAGGGATTTGCGAGATGTGGCACGTAAGTATAAAATCACCATAGTTTTATTCTATTCGCTGGGCGCGTATGTGCCGAGAAAAGATAAGGTTGAGACTGATGACGAACGTATGGACAATGATATGCTTTTCCTTCAGTGTGCAGCTTATGGAACCCTTATGAAGTGCGCCGACAAGATGATTCTTATCTACAGGAAATACTGGTACGATACTGGTGAGGATCCATATGCTCGTCTTATTGTTAAGGACAAGAAGTCGGGCACTCAGCAGACGATATATCTTGCGTTCAATCCTCAGACCTCAGAGTTCTCAGAGAGATGTAGATATACTGGTATTTGACTGATGGAGAATGCAATGCATAGGGATTTGGCAGCTGGGAAGCCGAAGAGATGGTACTACGCAATTCCCTTCGTAATCATTTGGTTGCTTGTATTGTGGATTATTATTAGACAGATTGTCCATTGATGATTGCGTTGATTTTCTTCGCCGCTTTCTAATACCTGGTGCTGAAGTCCAGCAGGACAGGTTTGCCGGCCTTTAAGACGATGTGCATCCGGCAGATGCAGGGCGTGCCACCGTCGGTGAGATACACCGTGTAACGGTCTTTGCCGGCGACCTTTATACTGTCAATGCTCTGCTCGTCGGACCCGTTCTGGCTTGTACGGAAGAGCCATACGGCATACGCCGGATTCCCCTCGCAATATTCGTCGGCATACGCCTTGCGCAGACGGTCGAGAACGGCCGGTGAGAAATTGACGGCGATGCTGTCGAGTTCGCCGTAGTTGAACACGTAATTGTCGTAAAGGTTCGTGATGAACTCCTCCACCGGCTTCGGGCAAGCCTTTCGGTCATTATCACACGCTGTCAGCGCGATTGCGGCAATGATGATGCAGAAAAATCTTTTCATTTTGCAAAATTATATATATTTTTGCAGAAATCACATTATAATGTCACTTTTTATTATATGATTGAATTGTATCACGGTTCCCCGCACATTGTCGAGAAACCCATATTCGGAGAAGGTAATGCAAGGAACGATTATGGGTTGGGCTTCTATTGCACCAGAGAAATCGAACTTGCAAAGGAATGGTCCTGTCCGACGAGGAATGACGGCTTTGCCAACAAATACTCATTTGATATGAAGGGTCTGGATATTCTTGATCTCTCTGCCCAAAAGTACAATATCCTTAACTGGCTTGCGGTACTGCTGGAAAATCGCATTTTTGACATAACGACACCATTAGCCAGAGACGCCAAAAATTTTATTATTTCAAGATTTATCCCTGAATACAAGTCAAAGGATGTGATTATCGGATATAGGGCAGATGACTCGTATTTCTCCTTTGCCAAAGCCTTTATCAACAATACAATACCACTTTCTTTCCTGTCTAAGGCAATGAAGCTTGGCAAACTGGGAATACAGACCTGTATCAAGAGTGAGACTGCTTTTTCCCGACTCTCTTTTCAAGAGGCCATAGCTGTAGACGGGGAGGAGTACTTCATCAGAAGGAGTACTCGTGACCGAAAAGTGAGGGAGGATTATTTGAAATTGCTCGAGACTGTTGACAGCAAGAATGCAATCTACATTATGGATATAATCAGACAGGACTGGAGGAATGACGATGAACGCTTACAATAAAATTTATCTGGACGATGCAATGCAAACGGCGGGGGCAATGGTGGATTGTGCTGTAAATGTGCTTGGTTGCTCTGCGAAAGAGTTCAACTCAAGGTTCCTCGCCAGTGGTATTGCCGAATGTTTCTCCATGGGAGATGTGACGTGCGTTGCAGGGAGGTCCGGAGTGGAGCTCGCACTCGAGGTGATGAGGCTGACAGGAAGCAATGTTTCCATCAGCGACTGCGTGATTTCGATGTCATCTCCTGAATACTGGGCTGGTTGGACCCTTGCACACTATCAGTGGCATTCAGGGCTGTCGTTCAAGCAGCTCTCAAAAGTTGGACTTGATATGTGCAGTGTTGCTGCAATGTTCAACCCTATGCACGAGGCAGATTTTTCTGTATTCTGCCAGAGAGCAGACGATATGGTAAAAGAAAGGATGGAATCATCTCCTCATTGGATAAAACACATTCGAAAACTGCATGGCATCACTCAGAAGCAACTTTCTGAAATGACCGGTGTGCCTATCCGTCAGATCAGAGCATACGAACAGAAAGTAATAGACACATCCAAAGCAGAAAGCCGCACCATCATCGACATCCGGCGATGCCTGCATATGGGTGTGGAATAAATACAGTGTGTGGGGCTGATTTAAAAAAAGGGAGTTTAAACTAAGTATTATCCTTGCTCAAGTATTTGGTCAGGTACCACTCCTTTTAAGATGTTTATTTAGCATCACTCTATCTACTATACCATTGGGATACCGAAATTCAAGATTATTCGGGTCCCATTCAGGTTTTGCAGCATGAATTATACGGTGATAAGAAGGTGATATGATGATCAAGTTTGAAGAGTCATTATTCATTGATTTTGTGAATGGAATGATGTGGTGCGCTTCTACTACATTGGTATCGTAACAATTACCGATTCTTTCGCCAGTCATCTGGCAGCGGTATCCATATAATCGCTTTAGAGAGTCTCCTATCATCCTATCTAGCTTTCTTATCTTCTGGATTCTTGGTATTTCAATAATACCTACAGATTTGTCTTCAATTGGTTCAAATGTCTCGAAATCAAGTTCTTCGTAATTGAGAAGGGTTTCTTTTGCAGCTGTTTGGTATTCTCTTGTCAGGCAGTCTATGGTAAAACACCAGGAAGAATAGATGCATTGAGGACCAAATACTCCTGGATTTCTGTCGGGACCTTGATTGTAATTTTCTTGCTGATGTTTTCTGGAAGCGATTTTGTTACATCAACATACTCCCACGTAGACCAGAATTCTGACCTAAGCCTTTGGGCAATAGGGGAGTTCTCCCCATACCTAATTTGGATTACATCGGAATGATCTTCATACTTATTTCTATCAAAATTCTGGTTCTTTAACAGCGCATCATATTCGGTATTACCAATCCACACCTTTATGTTTCTTGTCTCGCCCTGGACTGGTAATCCACCTGGCATTTCAGCAAGCAGTGCGTGGTATTCAACAGGAATCTGAAATCCCTGACGCAAAGTAGAGCGGTCGACTGTTTTCTGATAAAGAAACATATCAATTAGTGCTTTGTTATTTTTCTTATAACCTCAATTGATACCTACAAGTTATCGTGGATTTCCTTCAGGATAATCTCATCTGCGGGCAACCATTTGACTGAGAACAATGTTGTTTTTGTGAGCCACGATGCGGCTTCGTGTTCATTCAGATGAAGTGCCTTTGATGTAAGTTCACACCAGAAGCAGTGCATTGTCAGATGGAAATTAGGATAATCCCATTCCACCGTCTGGATAAGATCTCCTACTGCAATGTCGGCATCAAGTTCTTCCTTTATTTCACGAATCAGCGCTTGCTGGGGTGACTCTCCCGATTCCATCTTTCCGCCAGGAAATTCCCACCAGTCCTTAAACTCTCCGTACCCGCGCTGAGTTGCAAATATCTCATCGCCGCGTTTTATCACAGCAGCTACAACTTCTATCTGTTTCATATTGTTTTCGCTGTTATATATCCATGTAGGGTAATTCTTGCCGATTCAGCAAATTTAGAAATTTCAAATATGTTGTTGAGTGAGATTTTGCAAATTATTTGATAAAAATTTAATTTTGAGTGTAGTAAAAGTCTCCTACTTGCGTCTTATGTGCGAAAATCATGCATGAGACAACAGTAAAACATTAAACAATGAATAACAACAAAGAAGAAGATTTCTCGCGAATCGTGAAGGAGAACAAAGGCACCATATACACTGTGTGCTTTATGTTCTCCAAAGACCGGAACGAGGTTGACGACCTGTTTCAGGATGTGCTCGTGAATTTGTGGAAGGGCTACCAGTCGTTCCGCGAAGAAAGCAAACTGAGCACCTGGATTTACCGGGTGGCTCTGAACACCTGCATCTCCGCCGAG
>JABUTQ010000156.1 GCA_021443605.1 Bacteroidales bacterium
CTCGTCGATGACGCGGATCACATGACTGTCATGCCACTGGAAGTGAAATCCGGCAAGGACTACCGCATCCATAGCGCACTTGACCATTTCGTTTCAAACAAGGACTATGGTGTCAAGAGGGCCATTGTCCTCAGTAACGAGAGGGAAGTGTTTGTCAGGGACAAGGTACTTTATTTGCCGATATATTACACCATGTTCTTGATTCCAAGCGCTCTTGACAAGGCGGAATATATTAAGATATAGAATACAGGGCAACGAATAGTGCTATATATACTTGTAATTCAACGTATTATTATTTATCAGGAGTGGGGATTTAATTATGAAACGATTTATTGTATTATTGTCTTTTGTAGTATTGTTGTTTGTTTCATCTTCTTGCAGCAAGGGGGAGAGGGAATACCTTACTTTGTATGTGGCATCTGAAACAAGGTTGGCACATTATGCAATGGCAGTTTCAGAAACATTGGTGGTAAGAACCAATGAAAATGATAAATGGAATTATATTTATCTTTGTCCACAAGGTTGTTTGAAGGGATTTAATTTTGAACAAGGTTATGAATACGAACTGCGTGTCCTACATGTCATGAAAAAAACGGAAGATATCCTTATGGACGACTCAGCAGATGAATACAGATTGATAAGGGTGGTTTCAAAGAAAAAAAAGAATTCTGAAAATATGCCCGGACACAATTGTACAAGAGAAGATATGGAATATTATTGCAATTACCAGGGGATCTATTATTTTGATAAAGAGAACAGCAAGGTGAATTATGAAAGTCGTAATTGAGAAGCATTCTTTTCTTTCGAAAATCTTGCATAAATAAAAGATTAGTATCATCTTTGCGAGCGAAATGATGAGACATAGTTTCAAATATTCGTTTTTTTATTACTGTCAGAGCATATAATCGGCACTGTCAGTGTTTTTATTATTGATAAATACTTATAAATCAACATAAAACCTCCGTGCCGGTGAGCTTGGAGGTTTTTTTATTTTAAGGATATGTTAGAAGATGCCAGAAAAAACATCGATGCCATTGACAGGGAGATGGCCGAATTGTTCGCCAAACGGATGGAATCTGCAAGAGAAATCGCTCAGTACAAAAAAGAGCGGGGGTTGTCTGTGGAAGACTCTTTCCGTGAGCAGCAAATCGTAGAAAGGGCCAGCCAAATGATTGAAAATACGCAAATTAGAAAATACTATATAGATTTTCTGAACTTTACGATGTCTCTTTCAAAGCGCTATCAGCAGAGTCTGATGAATGGCATCAAGGTGGCGTATTGCGGAGTGGAGGGGGCATTCGCTCATATTGCAGCAATGAACCTTTTCCCCGAAGGGACAGCTGTGAGTTATCCGAGTTTCAATGCGGCATACAAGGCAGTGGAGGATTCCCAATGCGATTTGTGTGTTCTTCCGATAGAAAACAGCTTTGCCGGTGACGTGGGGAGTGTTATGGATCTCATCTTTTCCGGCTCGCTGCACATAAACAGGATATACAATCTCGGCATCACACAGAGCCTTTTGGCAAAGAAAGGGACAAAAATAGATGACATAAAGCGGGTAATAAGCCATCCTCAGGCACTTGAGCAGTGTGCGGAATACATTGAAAGACACAATTTCAGGACAATAGAATATACCAATACGGCTCTCAGTGCAGTTGAGGTGCGCGACAGTGCCGACTCCGATATCGCCTGCATCGCTTCGGAGGATGCCGCAAAACTATATGATCTTGATGTGCTTGAAGTTGGAATCAATTCGAGAAAAAACAACACAACCCGTTTTGCCGTCTTTTCCAAAGTGCAGGAGAAACCAGACAAGGCCAATAGGATGGGAGGCCATTTTATTTTGGTGTTCACTGTAAAGAATGAGGCGGGAGCCCTTGCCAATGCGCTGAATATCATAGGAGTACACGGGTTCAATATCTGCAATCTCACCAGCCGTCCGATGAAGAGCCTGATGTGGAACTACTATTTCTTTATGGAACTTGAGGGGAATATCAATACACCTGACGGCGAAGATATGATGAATGAACTCAGCCATATATGCGACAGACTCCGCCTCGCAGGAGTATATACGAAAGAACCGGAGTTATGAAGCTGAACCTGACAACGACACCAACCTCCTCCAGTTACGAAATTGTCGTGGAAAAGGGGGCGCTTGCCAAGGCGGGCGAGCTGATAGGGATTGGCGGCAAGTCGCTTATCCTCACAGACAGCGGTGTGCCTGCCCAATACAGCCGCACTGTGGCGGATATCCTCGGCAACTCATTGATTTACACTATCCCACAAGGAGAGGAGAATAAAAATGTCTCCAATTGGACGGCGATTCTTTCGTTTTTGGTAGAGCATGGATTTACCCGCACGGACCGCATCATTGCCGTAGGCGGTGGCGTTATAGGGGATCTGGCCGGCTTTGTAGCTTCAACTTTTATGCGTGGAATATCGTTCTACAATATCCCCACAACCCTTTTGTCGCAGGTCGATTCTTCAATCGGTGGAAAGACTGCGATAGATTTTTGCGGAGTTAAGAATATCGTTGGGGCGTTTTATCAGCCCAAAATGGTAATCATCGACCCTTTGGTTCTTAACACTTTGTCAGATAGAGAGTTGCATAGCGGTCTCGTGGAGGCGGTAAAGATGGCGGCCACATTTGATGAGGATCTTTTCACCCTTATCGAAAACAGCACCTGCCTATCGGAAGATTTGGAGAGAATCATCACACGGAGTCTGGAGCTGAAGCGGATGGTGGTGGAGCAGGACACTACAGAAAAAGGACTTCGCAAGGTGCTCAATTTCGGACATACAGTAGGTCACGCAATCGAGGCTGCGGCAGAGGGAAAGTATCTGCACGGCGAGGCGGTGGGAATGGGAATGCTCTATTTTTGTTCAGATATTGTTCGTGGCAGAATCAAGAATGTGCTGGAAAAATACGCTCTTCCGGTTGAGTGTGAAATCTCTCGTGAGCACCTTGCCGAGTATATCGCCCACGACAAAAAAGCTTCCGGCAGTGATATCACCATAATCGCCGTAAATCAAATTGGCAGTTTTGAAATGAAGTCAGTAAATGTAAAACAGGTATTAGGATATGAGGAATAGCATAGGCCACGATATTGTGCTCACCCTTTTCGGGGAGAGCCATTCCGATATGATTGGAGCGGTGCTCGACGGCCTGCCCGCCGGCATAGAGATAGATAATGGCTTTATAGAGAGTCAGTTGGCAAGAAGACGCCCGCAAGGAAGCAAGGAAACCGCCCGAGTGGAGATGGACAATTATAAGATAGTCAGCGGTGTGTTTAATGGCTTCACAACCGGCGAACCTCTCTGCATTTTGATGGAGAATACAAACACGATGAGCAAGGATTACGAAAAGACGAGAGCCCTTGCCCGTCCGTCCCACGCCGATTATGTAAGCCATATCGTGCATAATGGTTATGAAGATTATCGCGGCGGCGGCCATTTTTCAGGCAGGCTTACCGCTCCAATTGTGGCTTTGGGCGCCATCTGTCAAAAGATGCTGGAAAATATTGGCATATATGTCGGCACTCATATCCTCTCTTGCGGCAAAGTGTCTGACAGAAATTTCTCGGGAGATTCGTCTGTGTTGGAAAATGAGATTAAAAATGTGAATTCCAAGCAGTTACCTGTGTTGAATTTCATCGATGAGCAGATTGAAAATGAGATAGCTGCGGTCAGAGCCGAAAAAGATTCCATTGGTGGCGTGATTCAGACAGCTATTGTAGGCCTTCCTGTTGGGGTGGGTGAGCCGTGGTTCGGAAGTCTCGAAGGGGTGCTTGCAAATGCAATGCTCTCCATCGGCGGAATCAAGGGGATTGAGTTTGGACTGGGATTCGGATTTGGAGCCCCCGGCTGCACCGGAAAGAGTGCCAATGATGAATTTTATTCAACCGAAGATGGCAGGGTTATGACCTACACAAACAACAACGGTGGCATAAACGGCGGATACAGCAACGGGATGCCTGTGGTGTTTAACTGCGCCGTGAAACCTACTCCATCCATAGC
>JABUTQ010000271.1 GCA_021443605.1 Bacteroidales bacterium
TTCGTGCTCACCGGATCCGGTAAAATCAAGAGAAGACACGCTTATCACAGCCACATTCTCACCAAGAAAACCAAAAAGCAGAAAAGAAACCTCGACCACGTTGCCATCGTAGAGCCGGCTGACGTTAAGAGAATCAAGACTTTGCTGGTTAAGTAAAATTATTGTTAAACCCGAATGGGCAGCCATAAAGTCTTCTCGTTGTGAAACAGAGGAGCGCTGACATTCAAAATCAAAAAAAATTATGCCAAGATCGGTTAACTCTGTGGCTTCACGCGCACGCCGCAAAAAAATTCTTAAAGAAACGCGTGGTAATTTCCTTTCAAGGAGAAATGTCTGGACGGTAGCAAAGAATACCTATGAAAAAGGTCTCACTTATGCTTATCGTGATCGCAAAACCAAAAAGCGCAATTTCCGTGCATTGTGGATTACTCGTATCAATGCAGCTGCCCGTCAGCACGGTATGAACTATTCACAGTTTATGGGTAAACTCGCCGCTCAGAATGTAGGTCTTAACCGCAAGGTTCTTGCAGACCTCGCAATGAATAACCCTCAAGCATTCGAAGCAATCGTTAATTCAGTTAAATAGTTGACGCTTAGACAAATATACCACAATAAATGGGTACGGTTCTCTTTTTGGGCCGTACTTTATGTTCTTTGGGTAATATGGATTAAGAACTTCTGGTGGCTCTTGGGCCTCATCGTGGTTTTTGATTTGTATGTCACAAAGAAAGTCAAGTGGGCATTTTGGAAGAAGACATACAAAGAGGGGGAAAAGCACAATGTGCTGCTCGATTGGCTCGACGCCATCATATATGCAGTGATTGTCGTCACGTTTATAAACATCTTCTTCTTTCAAGCGTTCAAGATTCCATCGTCTTCGATGGAGAGTTCTTTGATGACAGGAGACTACCTGTTCGTTGACAAGCTCTGCTACGGGCCGCGTCTTCCTCAGACTCCTCTTTCAATTCCGTTTATGCACAATACGTTGCCGGGCGGTAAGAAAGAGTCTTATTCTACAGCCTTGCAGTTTGATTACAAGAGAATTGCAGGCTTTGGAAAGGTAGAGCGCGATGATTATGTGGTGTTTAATTTTCCTCACGGAGATACCATTCTCCGCCGTGTTCCGGCAGATGATTATTACACCCACGTACGGCTCAACGGACGCGAATATACACAGCGTCAGTTCGGCCCGGTCGTAGCAAGGCCGTACGACAAGGCAGACCACTATGTAAAGAGATGCGTGGCCGTTGCGGGCGACACTCTCTCAGTGGTTGACGGTTTTGTGTATGTCAACGGCAAAAAGCAGAAGGCTTATGACGGTATCCAGCTCACATACAAGATTGAGACGGACGGCACGGCAATCAATTCTAAGATATTGTCCAATGCCGGCGTTTCCACTGCAGAGTGCTGGTTCGACCAAAACCTTCCGGGATATCCGGCAATGCCGCTTACGGACAATGCTTTGTCAATTATAAGCAAGTTGCCGAACGTAAAGTCGGTAAATGCCAATGTCGATACCTATCCGGCAGATTTTCCCGATTCACCCCAGATGCTTTTCCCATTTGTGGAAATGAAGTGGACGAGAGACAATTACGGCCCGATATGGATCCCGGCAAAGGGAGCGACGGTCGATCTTACTCTCGAAAACCTTCCGCTCTACAGCAGGATAATTTCCTCGTATGAACAGAACTCTCTCGAAGTTAAGGATGGCACTATTTATATCAATGGAGAGGCTGCGGATAGCTACACTTTCAAACTTGATTATTACTTCATGATGGGTGACAACCGGCATAACTCTCTCGATTCGAGGTATTGGGGATTTGTTCCCGAAACCCATATCGTAGGGAAGCCGGCGGTAATATGGCTCTCAACAGATAGTTCAGACCATTTTCCGAGAAACATCCGTTGGAAGAGATTGTTCAAATTCCTCTATTGAGTACATAAAAATTTGGATATTAAATAAATAATCAAGATATTTGCAGCCCCAAAGTTTAAAAGGCGGTTCCTGTTTGGAATCTGATTAGAAAAAATAGAAAAAAAGTATACAATGTCACGAGTTTGTCAAGTTACAGGAAAAAAGAGAATGATTGGAAACAACGTTTCCCATTCCAAGAGGCGCACCAAACGCGAATTCGCTCCGAATCTGAAGGTTAAGAGATTCTGGTTAGAAGAAGAAAACAGATTTATCACCTTGAAGGTTTCTTGCAAGGGTATGAAGACCATCTACAAGAACGGTCTCGCTGAAACACTTAAACGCTCTGAAGAAAAGGGCCTTATTAAAATTTATTAATAATTACGGCTATGGCAAAGAAAGGTAACAGAGTACAGGTAATTCTGGAATGCACAGAGCAGAAAGAAAGCGGTGTTCCGGGAATTTCAAGATATATTACCACTAAGAACAAAAAGAACACAACTCAAAGGTTGGAACGTATGAAGTATAATCCTTATTTAAGGAAAGTTACTCTCCACCGCGAGATTAAATAACGTATAGATTTAGTTTACTATGGCAAAGAAAGCAGTTGCAGGTTTCCGCGGTGACAAGCAGCAGAAGAACGTTGTAAAATGCATCCGCATGGTGAAATCAGATCGTTCCGGCGCTTATGCGTTCAAGGAAGAGTTCATTCCTACTGAGAAAGTTAAAGATTATTTCACTGGTAAATAATTATTTAAGGTTATTGATTGAAAGACGGGCTTTTGGCTCGTCTTTTTTTTGTATTTTATCGATTTAAATTTGATGTTTTAAAAATAAGTATTACTTTTGTATTCCACTCTTGGTGCCATGGCCGAGTGGTTAGGCACTGGTCTGCAAAACCAGGTACAGCAGTCCGATTCTGCTTGGCACCTCAAAAGAAAGGTTCGCAAATGAATCTTTCTTTTTTTTATGTTTTTTGCAATTCGTACGCTTATTTTCTAACTTCGCGCATCAAAAAATTTAAGCTATGGAAGTTCTTACTAAGACCAATTTTAACTTTCCAGGACAGACAAAGGTTTATCACGGAAAGGTTCGCGACGTTTACACAATAAAAGACCAATATCTGGTGATGGTCGCCACAGACCGTATCTCTGCATTTGACGTTATCCTGCCAAAGGGGATTCCTTTTAAAGGACAGGTGCTCAATCAGATAGCATCAATGTTTCTTGATGTGACTTCTGATATTGTTCCAAACTGGAAGATTGCCACTCCCGATCCCATGGTTACCGTAGGCCGTCTTTGCAAGCCATTCCCGGTGGAAGTGATTATCCGTGGATATCTTACCGGTAGCTCTTGGCGCACTTACAAGAGCGGGCAACACACCATCTGCGGCGTGGAAATTCCGGATGGAATGCGAGAACACCAGCGTTTCGAAAAACCAATCATCACCCCCACAACCAAGGCTGAGGCCGGGCACGATGAAGATATTTCACGCGAAGAAATCATTTCTCGCGGTCTTGTCAGCGAAGCTGATTGGAAAAAGATAGAAGAATATACAGAGAAGCTCTATCAGCGTGGAAATGAGCTTGCTGCCAAGCACGGCCTTATTCTTGTCGATACCAAATACGAATTTGGAAAGATAGGCGACGAGATAGTGCTTATGGATGAGATTCATACCCCCGATTCATCACGTTATTTCATTGCCGAGCAATACGAAGAGAATTTCGCCAAGGGAGCTCCGCAGGTTCAACTCTCGAAAGAGTTTGTCCGCGAGTGGCTTATGGCTAATGGATTCCAGGGAAAGGCCGGCCAGCAAGTTCCCGAAATGACACCTGAATATGTAAACAGCGTATCTGATAGATATATTGATTTATACGAGCGCGTAACTGGTTCAAAATTTGCGAAAGCAGATGATTCAGAGGATCTTGAGAAGCGCATTGAAAAGAACGTAAACGATTTCTTGAAGACTTTGTAGTCAAAAGCTGAATAAAAAATTTGCAAATTCAATAAAAAGCTCTACCTTTGCCATTCCTAACACCGCGGAGTAGAGCAGTTGGTAGCTCGTCGGGCTCATAACCCGGAGGTCGGAGGTT
>JABUTQ010000335.1 GCA_021443605.1 Bacteroidales bacterium
GGATTGTAATACCCGGGATCGTTGACCATTGCAAGGACAATCTTTCCTTTGACGTCAATTTCTTCAAAATCGTTCCAATTGTAGTTTGGATCGTCGATACCGAATCCCGCGAAGACAATATCGGCATTTTTGATATCCACCTTCGTTGCATTGCGATGGCTCCAGACCACGACATCTTCCCCGAAAATTAGATTGATAGTTTTCTTAGTCCCCTTCACCACGAGACGGTCTTTTTCAGGGCGCGTCAGCGTGCTGATTTCACGAACAGGCTGAAAATAGCTGTCTCCGTATGCCGGCTGCAACCCTATCTCCTTAAACTGCTCTGCAATATAATTGATTGTAATCGGCTCATATTCAGACATCGGCTTGCGGCCACCAAATTCATCGGAAGCCAGCACCTTGATCTGATTCCTGAAATAGTCTATGTCGCTCAACTTGTCGCTTTGGGCATTGGCGAAGAAAAACGGCGACATCAAAAACAATGATAGCAGTAGTTTTTTCATATTATTTTAGGTATAAATTTGAATTAATTGCAAAAAGGTCATCTGCGGTTATAACAGATTCCACTGAATTATCATACATTGAATTTCCAAGGCCAAACGTGGTTATCATAGTCGTATGCACGGCTTTTCGTGTTTTACTAAATTCCTTAAATTTATCAACCTTATTTTTCAATGTATTATGGTAGTTTTTATCTATTGTAAAAACGTTACGAGAATATTTACACTCACACACATTGATTATTTGATCTCTTCTGTCAATAATCAAATCTATTTGCGCCCCTTTATCATTTTCACCGCAACTTTTCTTTTCAAATGAGTATGTTTCAGTAGCCACACCCGTTATCCCCAACTTTGCTTTTATTTCGTTGAGGTGCAACAAGCACACTCTCTCAAAGGACAACCCTCTCCATGCATCAAGAGACGGAGAATCCAATCTGTTTGTCCAAAAAGCCGAATCCATTGAGTTGTTGCCTTTTATGAAACGAAAGTAAAAGATTGTATAAAAATCTGTCAGGACATATCGTTCTTCTTTTTGGCGGGCTCCATACGTTGTGATTTTGCTGATTATATCAGAAACAATAAGGTTATCAAGCATTTTGCTGAAATTCCCGCTTTGCTGCATTCCGATATTGGCAAGTATCTCCTTTTGAGTCAGGCCACTACGCTTGGCAGAAAGAGCCTGCACAATACGTACGTAATCTTCTGATTTATTGAAAAGAGCATCATAAAGATGTGTAAATTCATCAAAAAGCAATGCTTTGGGATGAAAGAACAGCATATCAATGTTCTGAGACAAGGAGAGACTTTTATTCAATTTTCTCAAATAATAAGGGATTCCACCCAATATCATATAACACTCTATGATCTCGTAGCGACTCAATGTTATCCCTTGATAAACAAAAAAATCTTCCGTCTCCCGTAATGAAAAGGCTTTCAAGTATATACGCATCGTATCGCGATTAAACAGCCCTCCTTTATCATTAAACACATTTTCCGAAAACCAAGAAGATGCCGATCCACACACGATTAATTTCAAAGAATCCTCGTTTGCTCCCCATCCATTCCAAAATGATTCCAGCGCTCCGACAAAATCGGATTTTGCAGTGGCCATCCAAGGCAATTCATCTATGAACACAACTTTGCGTTCTAAATCCAGAGATTGCAAATACTTTTTCAACAGTCGGAATGCTTCATACCAATCCTTTGGAATATCCATATCATATCCGCTATATTCCGCCAAGGCATTGGTAAAATTTTCCAATTGACGTCTTTTGTTTTTTTTGAAAAGGCCGGTTACGCGAAAGGCAAAATTGCCATTGAATGCCTGCTGAACCAGATACGTTTTTCCAACGCGACGGCGACCATAGACAATTACAAACTCTGCTCTGCTGGAATTATAGGCATTGTTCAACGATTCCAATTCTTTTTTCCGTCCTATGAGCATATCATTGTGTCATTAGTTGATTTTTCGAAACAAATATATGTAAAAAAGACGATTCTTTTACCAAAATTTGCTGATAATTTTCTTTTTTACCAAAATATTACTCAAAATAGACAATTATCCCATATTTTAGTACAATTCTCTTCTATTTTGATTTGAAGTCAGTCAGGCCATTTTCATTGCACAATTCCAGATGAAGCAGCAACCGTTTTGCATAAAGTCCGCCGGCATAGCCGGTGAGGGTTCCGTTGCGTCCGATAACCCTGTGACAGGGGACTATAATCGAAATGGGATTCGCCCCAACCGCCCCCGCCACGGCACGGACTGCGGATACACAACCAATCTCTTCGGCAATATCGGAATAAGTCACCGTATTTCCGTAAGGAATCTTCATAAGCGCTTCCCAGACACTCTTTTGGAATGGCGTTCCGGTCAAAAGAAGAGGGATGTCAAATTTGACACGAACGCCTGAGAAATAGTCATTCAACTGACTCTTCGCCAACAAAATAACTTCACTGTCCCCTTCTTTTATACCTGCTTGCAGGATACGGCTCGCGCGTTCCAAATTGCGATATATCCATCTGCTCTTCTTCCAATCGCAAAGACACAAGCTATCCCGACAAGAGCCAAGAATCATCTCTCCTGCCGGAGTCTCAAAATCTTGAATGACAATCATAGTTTGTGACTTTACAACTCACGAAGTTACAAAATATTTATCTATCTTTATGCATCAAATTTAAACAGCTTCGGAATACAATGAAGGCTCTTTTCTTATTGGTGGCAGGAATACTCAGCCACGTCAATCCATTTGTAGGTACTGATTTTCACGGACATACGTTTCCGGGGGCAACATATCCCTTTGGGATGGTGCAGCTGAGCCCGGACACCAGGCCAAAGCCCGGCGACTGGGACGGATGCAGCGGCTACCACTATAGCGACACTCTGATTTACGGATTCAGCCACACCCACCTGAGCGGCACGGGCTGCGACGACTTGTGCGATATCCTGCTCCTCCCCGGCACACAACCTTCACAATTCTCACACGAACGCGAAAAAGCATCCCCCGGCTACTACGAGGTCTTTCTTGAAAAGCCCCAAGTGCAGGTGCGACTTGCCGTCGGGAAACGGTGCGGAATGCACGAATATACCTTCCCTTCAGGCACATCGCCTATTATCACCCTTAACCTCGACCACCGAGACGTGGTTCTGGAGGCATCAATAGATGTAGCCGGCAACACCGTCAGCGGACTCCGCCGATCAAGGAGCTGGTCAATGTCACAAGATGTCTATTACTATATCGAATTTTCTTCGTCGATAGACAAATATGAGATTGATGGCAATATTGCAAAGCTGCAATTCAAATCCTCCCGTAAAAACATTATCACCGCAAGAGTCGGAATATCAAGCGTTTCCGTTGAAAATGCGAAGAGTAATCTCATGAGCGAATATCCCAAGGACATCAATTCGCTCAAAAAGGATACTGAGAAAGCGTGGAGCGCTTTTCTCTCAAAGCTGAAATGCCCCGACGATGCAAATCCCGACATTTTCTATACGGCATTGTATCATTGTGCGATACATCCTTCGCTCTATTCAGACGTAAACGGCGAGTATCGCGGTATGGACAGAAAAGTTCACAAGACCGATGGTTGGGAACGTTATACGATATTCTCCCTTTGGGACACTTTCAGAGGATTGCACCCTCTGCTGACAAAGATAGAACCGGAAAAGACTCTTGATTTCTTGAAAAGTTTCCTGTCTGTATATGATGAATGTGGAAAGCTGCCCGTTTGGGAGTTGTACGGCTATGAAACAAATTGTATGATAGGTTACAATTCCGCCCCCGTGATAGCCGATGCGATTGCCCACGGAATCACCGATTTCGATATGGAAGCAGCATTGAAAGCATTGGTAGCTTCGTCAAACAATCCTTATCTCGGGCTGGACAGTTTCAGAAAAAATGGATTTGTGAG
>JABUTQ010000013.1 GCA_021443605.1 Bacteroidales bacterium
ATTTTTAACGCAATTGATTGAAAATTATATAGTTTTTAAAGTTTTAACGAAGTATTGCTTCATTGTATTTTTTTAATTATTCATATCCACTATCTGATCGACACGGGTAAATTCGTCCTGGTCTATGATACTAACGGAACCTGCCCGATAGATAAATAACTCAAGAAAATCGGTGTCATCTTGTGAAAGATTTTCAAACTGCAGCCCTATCCGCGCCTTTACTGCATAGATATGGCATAGTTCAGGCCCATTGTCGGGATTTTTCTTTTTGTAGTCAATCCTCTCATTTACAAGATTTAACAAATATGTCTGTTCTTCCTTTGTCATTATTGAAACAAATGTGTCTTGTGCAAGCACCGCCAGCATATAAGTCTGGAAGAAAAGATTATTGAAGGAATTTGAACTTTTGATATACATAAAAGCTTTACCGCTTGATGTTGAGAAATCCATTGCCTCAAGAATTGACAACAATGATTTCCCTGCATCTTTCATCTCTGCGAGTCTTAAAAAACCATTATAGCTTTTTGTGTGATTGCCAAGTATTGAAAATGGTGAGTTATAAACATACGGATGTAGTTTTGCATAAGGGTAGTAAAAAATAGCGGTAACCGCAAGGTCAATAGCATTCATCTCAGACATAACATCCTCAGGGAGAGCAAAGAACGCCATTCTGTCTGCAGGGCGTATATCCTTTATGTCAACCGCAAGTTCCTTCTGATACGTATAGGGATTTGCCTTTATAACTTCCCCTTTTACATAAAACTCGGAAATGTTGTCACCTACCAACAATGAACTTGAATCTAACCCCAAATCAGAGCAAGATGAAAATAATGCCACTGCAAAAATTAAAGTGATTGCAAATCTTAGTTTCATAATCTGTTTTTTGGTGTTCTAAATATTGTACTCTATATATAAGATGCAAGAACCTTCAAAATGTATCAAAAAAAATGAAAAAAATTTCACTATTGGCTTGTAAAGTTAGTAATCGCATTCGAATTGGGCAAATAGATGGGCTTATTGGCCCAAATCGAGGGTGATTGGGGCTTATTTTGGCAATTAGGCGAAAAAAGCTGGATGCTTAATAAAGAACTTACCAAAAAGTAAGTTACCATTTGGTAAGTTTTGCTATATTTGCAAAAAAAAAGATATGAAGAATCCTTTTCAGTATGGCAAAATTGCCGAAAATGCCAATTTTATCGATAGGGAAAACGATAGAGCTTTCTTGAAGCAGGCTTTGAGTTCAAATCTAAACGTCATACTTATATCTCCCAGACGATGGGGAAAATCCTCACTGGTCAAACAAGCTATGAAAGAACTTTCAGAAGAGGAGAAGGATATTCGTGTCTGTTTTATAGATGCATACGTAATCCGTTCATCTACAGAGTTTTACGAAACCTTCGCCCGCGAAGTGTTGAAATCTTGTGGATCTCAGATACAGTCTGTAATAGATGATATAGCAAGATTTCTTCGAACAATATCTCCTAAAATTTCAGTTTCAGCCGGGCCTGATAGCGAGATGTCATTCTCTCTTGATATGAGCCGTGGAAATAAGAAAGAGATGGACGAAGTATTAAACCTGCCTGAGAAAATGGCAAAAGAGAAGGGAATTCGTATCATAGTGTGCATAGATGAGTTTCAAAGATTAGCCTTATTACCTGATTATGAGGAAATTGAAAGCAGAATGAGGAGTGTTTGGCAACACCACCAAAATGCTTCTTACTGTCTATATGGAAGTCAACGTCATATGATGTCCGACATATTCGATTCTTCAGAAAAACCATTTTATAGATTTGGGCAGATATACCCTTTACAGAAAATAAATCGAGATGATTGGATAAATTACATCATTGAAAGGTTTGCATCAACCGGCAAATCAATAACAGCTGAATGTGCCGGTATAATTGTGGATACTGTTGACCGACATTCGTGGTATGTGCAGCAACTTTCCTCTGCGGTATGGAATCTCTGCGACAGCGTTGCCGACGAAGTGGCAATAGAGAAAGCAATACGTTGGTGCATTGACATCAATGCCGAATCATATCAAATTCTCTGTGAATCAATGCCTTCCACACAGATAAATCTTCTCAGGGCCATTGTCTGCGGGGAGCGGGAACTAAGTTCATCGTCCGTATTGGAGAAGTATAGGCTCGGCACATCGGCAAACGTGATAAAAAATAAGAAAATTCTGGTTAGGGAAGATGTGATTTCTTTCAACGCAGATGGAGCCACTTTTCTCGACCCTATGTTCCGGCTATGGGTTAAGGATAATTTCGCAAAATAAGCCGGTTTGAGCAGCTGTTCGACAGTCCGAAAGCTGCTGCTTACAGCGTTTCGGTTTTGAAAATGCCGAACACGGAGCTGCCGCTGCCGGACATTGAGACATAGACGGCGCCACGGTTGTAGAAATCCTCCTTGACATCGGCAAGAGAGGGGTGCGCCGCGAAAACGGTGGCCTCGAAATCGTTTACAAGGGCCCCCTTCCACTCGGAAACAGGAAGTCTAAGCACATCCGAAAGAGGCTCAGCAGGGCGGTGCGGCTTTATTCCCGAATATGCTTCGCGGGTAGATACGAATACCGGCGGAGTTGCCACTTCAATCCTATACTCCGAAAGGTCGATATCAAAATCTGTCAATATCTCCCCGCGGCCGCTTGCAAACATCGGGCGGTTGTAGATGAAGAAAGGGCAATCGCTGCCCAGCTTTGCAGCGTGCGAAGCGAGCACTTCGTCTCTGAGACCAAGATTGAAAAGATAATCTATCGCCTTCAGGGTAAAGGCGGCATCGGCGGAGCCTCCTCCCAGACCGGCACCAACCGGAATCTTTTTAAGCAGGTGAATTTCAACAGGTTCGATGCCATACTCCTGCTGCATCAGCTTGTATGCTTTCCAGCAAAGATTGTCTTCCGGAGCCCCGTCATACTCGATGCCGTAGAGAAAAATTTTCGGCTCAGAAGCATACACCACCTCCAGCAAGTCGCTCAGGAGCGGATAAGGTACAAAAAGGGTCTCAATGTCATGAAACCCGTCGCTCCGGCGGTTGATGACATTCAGACCCAGATTTATCTTTGCGTTTGGATACAGAAGCATTCTCTATCCGCACTTTGAGTAACCGCAATCGAGGCAGACAAGGCACCCTTCCTGATATACGAGGTTGTGGCCGCCGCACTTCTTGCAGGTCTTGCCGGTTTCATCTCTCGTACCATTGGGGATATAGCGTTTGAGTGCCCTTTCAACGCCATTTTTCCAAGTATTGATGCTCTCACTGTCAAGCTCCAGGCCACTCACGAGATTCAATATGTCCACGATTGGCATACCATTGCGGATGACGCCCGAAATGAGTTTTGCATAGTTCCAGAACTCTTTGTTGAACATATGCGAGATACCGCCCACAACATTGGGATAGCCATAGGCGTCGGTGTAGTGGAAATCGTAGCGGCTCTTGCCGGTATTGATGTCGCGCTCCTTCACAATCCAGCCGTGGTCGATTCCCTGAGGGATATTTCTTGTCTCCTCGTCGAGCAGACCGGTGAAAATCTCGTATGGCTGACCATTCAGCTTGCCCACGAGGGCAATCCACTTTTCAGAACCGTTGCGGAAACGGATGATGTCGGCCTCGAGCGATTTGGGACGCTTGTTGGGGCGGAGAGATTTCTCCTCCTTGTTGTCTGTAGAGATGAGCACTCCACCACGAGACCCTTCGCGATAAACCGTGATACCTTTGCAACCTGATTCCCAAGCAGTCTTATATACCTCAGCCACAACATCTTCCGTAATATCTTCCGGAAGGTTTACTGTGACGCTGATAGAGTGGTCCACCCATTTCTGCACCTCTCCCTGAAGCCTTACCTTTGCCACCCAGTTGATGTCGCCGGCAGATGCCTTGTAATAGGGAGATTTGGCCATAAGAT
>JABUTQ010000405.1 GCA_021443605.1 Bacteroidales bacterium
TTGGTAGAGCAAAGGACTGAAAATCCTTGTGTCCCTGGTTCGATTCCCGGTGACACCACAAGAAGCCGCAGCAGCGGCTTTTTTTATGCATCAGTTTTGCCATTCCCCTCTCTTATTCGTATCTTCGCGAAATATCATCCTGAAGCTATGAAAAGATTTATTTCCTTCTCTCTGTTTCTTGTGTTGTCGGTCTTGAGTCTGAGTGCACAGGAAAAACTTCTTATGCAAGATGTCCTATATGCCAATCGGCAAGACGATTACAGCGCCGAAAGATGCAAACTTGACGTTTGGGCCGATGAAACTTGGAAAGACACAAAGCACCCGATAGTGGTGTGGTTTCACGGAGGCGGACTCGTCGGGGGGAACAAATTCATTCCCGAGCAGCTGAAAAACAGAGGAATAGCCGTGGTTGCAGCAAACTACCGATTCTTGTACAAAGTGGGCATCAAGGAGTGCATAGATGATGCCGCAGCGGCCGTAGCATGGGTATTCAAACACGCGGAAGAGTTTGGCGGAGACACATCAAGAATCTATGTATCAGGACATTCTGCCGGAGGATACCTCACCAGTATGGTAGGTCTCGACAAATCATATCTTTCTCAATATGAAATTGATGCGGATAGCATCCGTGCCCTTGTCCCGTTCAGCGGACAAGCAATGACACATTACGAATACCGAAAGATGACCGGCGGCTCCGAACTCGCCCCTACTATCGATGAAACGGCTCCTATTGCCCATATGCGCAAGGATTGCCCGCCATATATAATAATCAGCGGAGACCGCAATCTTGAGTTGTACGGCAGATACGAGGAAAATGCCTATATGTGGCGGATGATGAACCTGATTGGCCACCCAAAATGTCTCTTGTACGAGCTTGACGGATTCTCACACGGCTCTATGGCAGAACCGGCATTCTACATCCTGAGCGATTATATCAGAAGAGATATCAAATAATTACCTCTACTATCCCTCCGATAAGCTTTTTGTCGCACGGAATCTCCACACGGATGTAATTGCCTGTGTATCCCGAAATCTTACCACCCTTCACGGTACTTTCAAAAAGTACTTTCTCTTTGCGCCCCTTGTTCTTCTCGCAAAATGAACTATGGAGCTTGTCGCACAACTCTTCAAGTGCCTCTACGCGAGCTGTTTTCACAGATTCCTGCACCTGATCTGGCATTGCGGCGGCCTCTGTCCCCGCCCTGCGGGAATATGGAAATATATGGATAAAGGCCGGATTGATTTCTTCCAGAAAATGGTATGTATCCAAAAAGTCTTCGTCTGTCTCTCCCGGAAATCCTACAATTACGTCAATCCCAAAGAAGACAAATTCCCCCATACGGCTGCGTATGTACTCTATCTTTTCCTTGAACATTGCCGTGGTGTAACGGCGATGCATCCGCTTGAGCGTCTTATCGCTGCCGGCTTGCAGGGGAATATGGAAATGTGGCAGGAATTTGGTCCCCGATGCAATCCAATCCACAATCTCTTCGGAAAGGAGGTTGGGCTCAATTGATGAGATTCGATATCTCTCTATTCCATCCACTTCGTTGAGAGCCTTCAGCAAATCGAGGAATTTCTCACCTGTGGTGCGTCCGAAATCGCCGGTATTGACACCCGTGAGCACTATCTCCTTAATCCCTTTGGATGCAATCTCCTCCGCCTGTGCAACAAGACTCTCGATGGAGAAATTACGGCTCCGTCCGCGAGCCTCGGGGATAGTGCAGTATGAGCATCTGTAATCGCATCCGTCCTGCACCTTGAGAAACGAACGAGTCCTCTCTCCCGAAGAATAGGCCGGAAAAAGAGCGGTAACGGACTTGCTGTCACAATTATAGATACCGGCTTCTGTATCTCCGGACACTATCGCCGCCACATCCCCCTTGTATTGGGCTCCAAGGACAGCCGTCACCCCCTCGATATCCATTATCTCTCCCGGTTTTAACTGAGCATAACAGCCTGTGACTATGATTTTTGCATCCGGATGAAGCTTGTGAATCCTTCTTATGATATTTCTGCATTTCTTATCGGAATGCTCCGTGACAGTGCAAGTGTTTACCACATAGACTTCGGCATCACAGGAAGCTCCAACCTGTTCATAACCAATATCTTGTAACTTTCTTGCAAGTTCAGACGATTCTGCGAAATTCAACTTGCACCCAAGGGTGATAAAGGCAACTCTCTTTTCCATCTCTAAAAATTAATTGTAACGGCAGCTGCTCCCACATTCTCAACCATAACTCCTTCAAGTGCCGAGGCATCAAACGGGGGATTGTTCTTGGATATGGTGACACTCCCCTCTTTCACTGCGGGGCACTCTCTCTTGACACGCGAAGCGATTCTCCCCGCGACATTCTCCAACAAATCGGAAGGAATGGCCATTTCGTGCTTGACTATGTCAAAAAGCTGAGAATAATCTATCGTATCTTCAAGAGAATCACTCTCCGCTGCTGCGGAAAGGTCTGCAAAGCATCTGAGGGTGACATCAAAATAATTGCCGTTTTTCCGCTCCGATTCAAAGCATCCGTGATATGCAAAAAAACGCATCCCTTTAAGTTCTATCATATCCTTCATTTTGCAATATCCTTATAAATCAATTATTTGCAGACAACACAAAGACACAGGGCCGCTTCCCAATCACAAGTCCACACTTTTTCCATTGGCCAACTGTTTTTGTGCGGATAAACTGCGAAGGAAGAGTGATATCTACCGCCACGCAAATCCGAGTGGCGGGCGAAAGGGTCTCAAGCATATCTGCGAAGAGGGAGTCATTCCGATACGGCGTTTCTATAATAATCTGAGTCTGAGCTGTCTGCTGCGATATTTTCTCTATTTTCTTCAATTCGGCACGCCGCTCGTCCCCCTTCACGGGCAGATAACCGATAAAGGCGAATTTCTGACCATTCATCCCCGAAGACATCAATGCCAACATCAATGACGAGGGGCCGACAAACGGAACCACCTCAATATCCCTGTCGTGGGCAAGTTTCACCAACATAGAGCCAGGATCGGCCACGGCAGGAAGGCCTGCCTCCGAAATGAGGCCGATATCGTTCCCTTCCTCCACAAGTTGGATATAACGCTCGGCATCGGACTGCGTGGAATGTTCGTTCAGCTCGTAAAATGAGAGCGTATCAATCTTCCCTTTCAGCCCGGCTCGGGACAGAAATCTTCTCGCAGTGCGTACCTCCTCGACCACAAAGACATTGATACTCTCTATCGCCTTGAATATAAGCGGAGAGAGCACTTCCTGCGGGTCGTTGTCACCCAAGGGCGAAGGGATTAAAAATATCTTTCCTTTCATTAGGGGCGAAGATAGCAAAAAAATGTGCTATCTTTGCGAGCTATGGAAAAAATAATTCTGGGAATAGAGTCATCGTGTGACGACACCTCTGCGGCTGTTATCAGAGGCAGATACCTCCTCTCCAACGTAATGGCTTCACAAGAAGTTCACAGACAATATGGCGGAGTGATTCCGGAACTTGCGTCAAGGGCGCACCAACAGAATATCCTTCCTGTTGTAAGCCAAGCACTTGCACAAGCAGGAATCACGATGGAAGATGTTGATGCCATCGCTTTTACAAGAGGGCCGGGGCTCCTTGGCTCCCTCCTTGTGGGGACATCTTTCGCAAAAGGGCTTGCCGTGGCAACCGGAAAACCGATGGTGGAGGTGAACCATCTCCAAGGTCATATCCTTTCACATTTCATCTGTGTCGAAGGGCGTGACAACCGCTCTCCCCAGTTTCCGTTTCTATGCCTTCTCACATCCGGCGGACATACCCAGATAGTGAGGGTGGACGATTATCTCAAGTTTGAGATTATCGGTCATACGATAGACGACGCTGTGGGGGAAGCATTCGACAAATGTGCAAAATTGATGGGGCTTGGCTACCCGGGCGGCCCTAT
>JABUTQ010000083.1 GCA_021443605.1 Bacteroidales bacterium
CCGGCAGACTATGTATCAAAAGGCGTCTATAGAGACGAGGACATATCTCTGCATCGGACTGTAAAGTGGTGTGATTTTGCAGCAATCTGCAAAAATTTACACGACTATTATTCAGATAATGAGTCAATTGAGACTTTATCTGCAGACGATATCAGAGTAAGGATATATGGACAGAAAAGCAATCCAAAGGCGGCTAACAAAAAGATACATATGTTCCGGCGCTGGATGGTTCGCAACGACGGCATTGTCGATTTTGGAGTTTGGAAAAATACCGACCCGAGAGATCTTGTCATTCCACTTGACGTCCACGTCCACAGGGTGGCGCTCGAAATGGGGCTCACTTCCCGCAAACAAGCCGATTTTTCAACAGCAAGGGAAATTACAGACAAACTTCTGAAAATCTTCCCTGAAGACCCGTGCAAGGGCGATTTTGCCCTCTTTGCATACGGGGTTTCAAGAAATGCTGTTGATAAAAAAACATCAGGATAGGTTGCGGCTTCTAAATTATTTATATAATTTTGTGGGTAAGGAAAGTTGGGAATGGCTAAAATGTATGTCATAGCTGGGTGCAACGGTGCAGGAAAAACCACTGCCTCCTATACCATTTTACCCGATATGTTTTCGTGCAAGGAGTTTGTGAATGCAGACGAAATTGCAAAAAGGCTCTCCCCTTCCAATCCCGAAGTAGCGGCCATTCACGCCAGCAGGCTATTGAAGGCCCGGGTTGCCGAGTTGATTGAAAAGAGTGAAGACTTTGGTGTTGAAACCACACTTGCCACACGTACCTTGGTTCAAGTCATCAAGGAGGCGCAAAACAAGGGGTATCTGGTGACTCTCATCTACTTTTGGCTAAAACTGCCACAGCTTGCGGTAGAGAGGGTTAAACTTAGGGTTGCTTCCGGCGGGCATAATGTCCCCGAGAAGACTATCCTTCGCAGATATGATTTGAGTATCAGCCATTTGATATCGCTGTATATCCCTATTTGTGACTATTGGATGATTGTTGACAATTCATCTGCGCCAAGCGCGATGATTGCCGAGGGGGGCAAGAAAATAGTTACTAAATTACATAATAAAACCTTATATAACCGAATTGTGAACTATGAGCGAACAAGAAGCAAGACAACTTAGGGAGGAGGTTCTTTCCGGGATGTCTATCACATTTGAAAAGCTCGTTGAGGAAAAAAAGAAAAATGATTCTGAATTTGCCTTCGTGAGCAACGGAGATGTGATTTTAGTTAAAGCAGCAGAAATGTAATTCGCTCTGCTCTGCCAAAAATAGGGCGTCTTGAATTTTCAAGTCGTCCTATTTTGCATAATAACAGATAATTATGATAGATTACGACCTTTTTTCAGTCAATCAGGAAATAGTGCAGAAACTGATAGACACCGCACTTTCAAAAGGGGCGGATTACGCCGACGTTTATTTTGAATATGCCACCCTCCACGAATTCACGATGCAGGACAAGGCGGTAAACGCTGCCGGCATCCACACCGACTACGGAGTGGGAATCCGTGCAATCAAAGGGGATCGCACGGGGTATGCGTATTCAGAAAGCACCGACTTCACCTCTATGGAAAATGCCGCAAAAATGGCAGCATCGATAGCGGACGGGACAGTCTGTGCAAAGCGGCCGGCAAACATTTCCCAAGTCAAGGGAATGAGCCTCTACCCCACCGAAGACAATTTCGCATCTTTTCCCACTGAAAAAGCGATAGATTATCTGAGATATATGGACAACCTGCTGTTCGATAAGGATAAACGGGTGGAAAAGGTGATCGGAAGAATATCGTATTCATACGCCAAGACATTGTTTTTCAATTCTTTGGGACAGATTTCTCAAGATAGCGGTCCCTTGTCGTCCGTATCGGTGAGTTGTATCCTTTCAGATGGCTCAAGGACAGAAACTGCATCCACTTCAAGGAGTTTCAGGATGGGAGTGGAAATGTTCAGCAATGCGCTCGCAGAAGAGATTGTGGAGGATATCCTGAAAAAGGCGTCGCATCAGTTTAAGGCGGAGAGCATAAACGGAGGCGAGATGCCGGTCGTAATGGGGGCTGGAGGGAGCGGGATTCTCCTGCACGAAGCCATCGGGCACACCTTCGAGGCCGATTTCAATCGAAAAGGAACTTCAATTTTCTGTGACAAGCTCGGCAAGAAAATCTGCGATAGTGCAATCAACATAGTCGATGACGGCACAGTGCCGTTCAACAGAGGAGCGATATCCATTGACGATGAAGGAGTTCCGGGGCAGAAGACATATATGGTAAAAGATGGAGTGTTGAATTCTTACCTCCACGACCGAATCAGCGCGGCGCATTACGGAGTGCCCCCGACCGGCAACGGAAGACGCGAATCCTTCAGGTTTTATCCGCTACCCCGTATGCGTGCCACATATATGGAAAACGGCAACTGCACCGAAGAAGACCTCATCCGACGAGTGAAAAAGGGAGTGTATGTCGATACTTTCTCAAACGGGCAGGTGGAGATAGGGGCAGGAGATTTCACTTTCTTTGTCCAAAGCGGCTATCTAATTGAGAACGGGAAACTTACAAAACCGATTAAAGACATAAACGTAATCGGAAATGGACCTGCGGCCCTGGCCGACATAGTAGCCGTTGCCGACAACTTTAAGATGGACAACAGCACCTGGACCTGCGGAAAAGAGCAGTTCTGCTGCGTATCCATCGGAATGCCTTCCGTACTGGTCAGCAAACTCGTCGTAGGATAAACCACTTGTGCCATATCCGTCACCCCAAAGGCATTAGGTATTCTATTGTCACACCAAGGGCGTTCATAATGCGGTAGAAGGTTGATATTTTCGGTTCCGTCACCCCTTTCTCGACGTGCGAGATATACGAACGATTGGAACCAATGCGCCTGGCAAGTTCTGCCTGCGTCACTTTCGCCCTCTTGCGGGCATCTTCAATTATTTGACCAGTATAAAAAGCATATGCTTTTTCTTCCGCCTCCATGCGCTCGGGAGTTCCAATTTTTCCAAATTCTGCATCAAGGACCAAATCATAGTCCCGTATTTGATGATCATTTGTGGGCATAGTAGTCCTCCTTTATTTTAATTGCTTTTTCAATCTCTTTTTGTGTACCGCATAAAAGCCTCGAAGTAACCACCGTATGTAAATATCCTTCTATTCATTCCAACACAAATCTAAGCGCAAAGATACATATTGTTGTTCAAATAGACAACATAAAATATCGGAAAACTAATCGAAGCAGTCTTGATTTGTTTTTTGTGAGGTTTTTACCCGTTTTTCCTGAAATGACGGGGGGTGCAGCCTTGGTTGCGGATAAAGAATTTGCCGAAGACGGACTGGTCGCAGAAACCGAGCTCGGATGATATCTGCTGGACGGTCATATCGGTCTCCATCAGATATATCTTTGCCTGTGACATAATGAAATTGTCGATTATCTTTCCGGGATGCATTCCGGTAGCCCCTTTTACCACGACACTCAGATATTTCGGGCTCACGCAGAGCATATCGGCATAATATTTTACGGTGCGGTCTTCCCTGAAATGCAGCCCCACTTCATACAGAAACCGCTCTGCAAGGGTATCACGGCGTTTAGAAGAAGGCTCCGCGCAAGTAATTCTCTTGCTATACAAATTACAGAGTGCCAAGAACATAGACACAAGCAGACTCTTTATCGTATCCTCATAGAAAATATTGCTTTCATCTTCAAGCAGAGGTGTTATCACCCTGTGAAAATCGGTCATAATCGAGAGTTCTTTCTCTTCCAAATGTATCAGGGGATTGCGATATACGTAGAAAAAGAGATCCAACATCTTGGTTATCTTGGCGATATGGTC
>JABUTQ010000164.1 GCA_021443605.1 Bacteroidales bacterium
TTATTCCGCTTATCGCATCAGTGCTGGTTGTCACTTCCTGCAGTTCAGTGGCACTTACCGGCCGTAAACAGTTCATCATTTATCCTGACAGTGAAATTATGTCTCTTTCGGAGCAATCGTATAACGAATTCAATGCCACTGCAAAACCATCTACCAACACCAAGGCCACAAATATGGTAAAAGAGGTGTGCAACAAAATGGTGACTGCCATGGAGAATTATTTCAGTGAGACCGGCCAAAGCAACTATATGCAGGGGCTTAAATGGAATATAGATCTCGTTCAGAGTGAGGAAGTTAATGCATTCGCCCTTCCCAGTGGAAACATAGTCGTATATGAAGGTATGCTCAATTATGCCGGCACTCCCGATCTTATTGCGACAGTGGTAGGACACGAGATGGCACATGCAATTGCAAAGCACAGCAACGAGCGTATGAGCACCCAGGCAGCAATCAACACTGCCGCTTCTGCAGCCGAAGCTGTCCTTACCAAGACCGGAAAAATCACTTCACAGAAACAGGTGCTCTTCGAGACTGCCGTTGGTCTTGGAAGTCAGTATGGAATCCTCCTTCCGTTCTCCCGCAAGCAGGAGTATGAAGCCGACCGCATCGGTCTCATCATCATGGCCATAGCAGGATATGACATCACGCAGGCACCGGTGCTTTGGGAGAAGATGAGTCAGAACGGCAGCAGCAAGGTCCCCGAGTTCCTCAGTACTCACCCCAGCGATGCAAAACGTATTCAAAATTTGAACAACTGTATGGAAGAGGCCGCTTCGTACAAGAAGAAATAGCTTCTAATTCCTTTCAAGAAATATAATCAAAGGCGCCGGATGATTCATTTCTACCGAGAAAGAATCTGAAAGCGCCTTGTTTAATGTCGCCTTCCAGAGGGTGTCAAATACCACATCGTCGGTGGGATATTGCAGCCCTTCGGTATGAATCTTCAAGGTATTATCAAACGAGAACAGAGATATTTCAATCCCTGTTTTGCAAGGAATTGAAGCGTTGCTGTTTATTACGACAAACTTTCCGTAATCGGTTATCATATCAATTGCAGCTGATGTCATTAGTACGTAATCTGCCAACAATGAGATATTTCCAAGAGTGTGATCCTCCCGCTTGCCGGTAGCTCCGAGGATATGTATTTCAGAGGGGGAGTGGGTGAGGGCAAATTCGAAAGCCTTTGTAAGGTCATTGGTTTCCTGGTCGTTGTTGAGAATGAGTCTGTCCGCCATCTTCGCGCGGGTCTCTTCCGATACCGAATCCAAGTCTCCAATGATGTAGTCGGGGATTGCTCCAAATTCCACAAGTGCGTCTGCGGCACTGTCGCAGCACACAATTTTGTCTGCACTTTTCAGAATTCCAATGGGATATTCCGATTTTGGAAAATCCCCTGCGGCCAGAATCACCACCTTCATAATCAAACAAATCTGTATTTCTCCGGCTCGCGGAATCCTTTCAGGAACTCTTTGATTTCCAATCGTTTCTTGCCGGCTACCTGGATGTCGAGGAGCCTCAGAGCGTAGTCTTTGCACGATACGGAGAGATAACTCTTGCCATCTGTGGTGATAGTGCCGGGTTCAAACACGACATCGTCTTCACAAATATATGCCTCGAAAATCTTGACGCCTGTAACCGTTTCTCCGTTTGTAAGATTCGCAAATGCAGCGGGATATGGCGACAGACCACGGATGAGGTTGTTTATCTCATACGCATTGTTATTCCAGTCGATATGGCAGAGCTCTTTCGTGAGCTTTGGTGCCGGCTTGATTTCGCCGTGAACAAACTGCTCGGTAGGTTTTACCTTGCGGCGGGCGATAGCCTTGGCGGTTTTGACGGTGAGGGTAGAACCTAATTTGCATAAAGTATCGTGGAGTGTGCCTGCATTGTCATAATTCTCAATCATATACGATTCGGAGAAGATGATTTTTCCGGTATCAATCTGTTCATCTATGAAGAATGTGGTCACACCGGTCATCCTTTCCCCATTTATAAGAGCCCAGTTGATGGGGGCGGCTCCTCTGTATTGTGGAAGGAGGGAGGCGTGCAGGTTGAAGGTCCCCAATCGGGGCATAGACCACACCACCTTCGGAAGCATCCTGAAGGCCACAACCACAAACATATCGGCCTTGAGTTGTTGCAGAGATGCAATAAACTCCTCATCTTTAAGTGATTCCGGCTGCAAGACGGGCAATCCGCGTTCCACTGCAAACTTCTTGACCGCGCTTTGATTGACTTTGAGCCCCCTTCCGCTTTGCTTGTCGGGGACGGTCACAACTGCTGCAATCTCAAAATCTGCATCCATAAGGGCTTTGAGCGGCCCCACTGCAAATTCGGGAGTGCCCATAAATACGATTCTCGTTTTGTGCTTGAACGGTGCAGACACGAATTTCCAAACTTTTCCGAATATCATTTTCCAAATGTCTTTATTGAACAGAGCAGAGTCTGTGGTGGCCTTATAGGTGAGGAACACTCCAATGGGGAGAAGCACTGCAGTGGAGATGAAAGTACCTGAGAATGGAGACATTACACCATCGCGGGCAAGTTTCTTCCCAGTGATGTCGAACACCCAGTAAAGGATGAAGAACAGAACCGATATGATGACCGGCGTGCCAAGCCCACCTTTGCGGATGATTGCCCCAAGCGGAGCTCCGATAAAGAAGAAAATCAGGCAGGCAAGGGAGAGAGTGAACTTTCTGAAAGATTCGATCTCCATCTTGCGCATAGGATCGACATATCTGTAAGTCTCTCTGTCATAAGTTGTAATGCTGCCAAGATGCTCCTCTACTTTTGGAAGTGCTTCTCTATAATATGTAATCATCCGATTTTCATCGACTACAGAGAGCAGAGAATCGTATGGAAATTGGCCAAGCTCTTTCTTTGTAACGGCCGTATCCATCTGAGAGATGAAAGAAAGCGAAGTGTGTATCAAAAACCTTTTGAGCAATCCCGGCCTCACGTTGTCGAACTCTTTCGAGAGAGTGTCGTGGTCGCTTCGAAGGGTGGCAAGGTCTTTTGCCATAATCTCGTTTCCGAACCGTTCCCCCTCTTCCGAACGGGAGAATGCATAGTTCTCAAGGGGGATTATAATCTGTTGCTCCTTGAATGTGATTATATTCTGGTCGAGGGTTGTGTCGCGGTAAGTGAAAGAGTTGGTTTCGTCATAGCTCTGCCCGTTGTAGAGGGTGAAAACCATATTCTTGTTGTCCGGAGTGAATTTTATCGACCCGGAATCGGCCAGAGTTAGAGATGTGTTTCCTTTGTTGTTCGTGTGATCGTAAATCATTATGCCGCTCATCATACCGGTCTCGTCATCACGCGAATCGACGCGGAGGATATAGTTGTCGATGCCATCGTAAAAAGTTCCGGTGGGAATCTTAATCTCTTCCTTCGTCTTTCCGATATCGTCCCTAAGGGCGTATATGTTCTTGTAAGCCACTGGGATAAGGTCATTGGAGATGAAAAACGCACCGATGCATATCACTCCGGAGACTACAATGAGTGGGGAGAGAATCCTGCCGAGGGAGATGCCGGCCGATTTCATTGCCAGCAACTCGTTGTGCTCTCCGAGATTCCCCAGCGTCATAATCGAGGCCAGGAGGGTGGCAAGGGGGAGTGTCATCGGCAGAAGGGTGGCTGCACCCCAGCCGAGAAACTCCATTATGACTCCAAAACTCAGACCTTTACCCACCAGCTCGTCTATATACATCCATAGAAACTGCATCACAAGGATGAACAGCACCAGGACGAAGGTCAGGATAAACGGACCGAGAAACGAACTGAGCAGGTATCTGTCTAATTTTTTCATCAAGCTGTA
>JABUTQ010000059.1 GCA_021443605.1 Bacteroidales bacterium
GCACTTGTGTGAGGACCGAGCACCCCGAGATTTTCGAAATGCTTTACGGGTGAAAAACCGAATTTTTCATAACTGTCTTCCATCTCCTTACGGGTTTCGCTTACGTGAAACTGAAGATGGATGTCGTGCTTCTTTGCAAATTCACTCGCTTTTACGATTGTCTCTTCGCTGTTCGTATAGTCTGCGTGGACAGAGATGGCGAATCTTGAAAGGCTGCTCCAACTTTTTGAAGCTTCATATTGGTCGAGGAATTCCCTGAAACTTGCTTCCCCCTTCTTTTTGTCGAAACCGTCGAGAAATACATACGAGAAGAATCCTCTGATTCCCATCTCTTCGGCTGCCTTCTGCACAACGGGCACCATCCAATACATATCGAAAAATGTGGTGGTTCCGCTCTTAATCATCTCAAGGAAAGCAAGTTTTGCTCCCCAGTACATCATCTCCTCATCCAGCCTTGCCTCTATTTTCCAAATCTCCTGAAGCCACTCCTGCAGCGGGGTGTCTTCCTTCACTCCCCGCATCAATGTCATAGCGGTATGGCAATGCATATTTACAAATCCCGGGAGGACAGCCATTCCATTTGCATCAATCACCTCGCAATCAGTAAGTTCAATGGAGTCAGAGATGCGGGAGATTCGTTCATCGACAATCAGAATGTCCTTCTTCTGATTGTTCAATATTGTATTTTTCAATAATAATCTGCCCATAACTATCATTATTTAAATTTCAAAGTTAATCAAAATAATTTTTATGTGAAACTAATTGCTTACCTTTGGATAATATTGACAAAAAGTATTCCTATGATAGCATCCGAGTTAATCAATCCAAGAAGCATAGTTGTGGTGGGCGGCAGCGAAGATGTCCGCAGACCTGGTGGTGCCGTGGTGAGAAATCTCATCGACCACCATTTCAATGGTGATATTTATGTCGTGAACAGAAAAGCGGAAGGCCCCGTGTGCAATCTCAAGACTTTCAAGACCGTAGAAGATATTCCCGATGTGGATCTTGCAATTCTTGCCATCCCGTCGGAAGATTTTGCAGAGGTAGCAGAAATCCTGTGCGGCAAAAAATGCTGCAAGGCGTTGATTGCCTTCACTTCAGGGCTCGGGAAATTCTATAATGGAGGGGAGTCTGTTGAGCAGCGGCTCAAGAACATTGCAGACAATGCCGGGGCTACTCTCATCGGCCCGAACTGCATCGGTGTGATGACACCCTATTATGTGGGGTCGTTCACAAACAATGTCCCCGTCCTCGTTTCTAAAGGTGCGGACCTTATCTCCAGTTCCGGAACGATAATCGTTTCTGTTGTAGAACAATCGATTAAGTTGGGGCTGCGTATCTCAAGTGTTTTCTCTGTCGGTAATTCCGTTCAGACCGGAGTAGAAGATATCCTCGAATATCTTGACGAGACATACGTACACGGAGAGTGCGCACCTGTGAAAATGCTTTATATAGAGAGTATTGCAAATCCTGTCAAGTTTCTCAAACATGCATCTTCACTGATTCGCAAAGGGGCCGGAATCGTTGCCATAAAATCGGGATACAGCTCTGCAGGAAGCCGGGCAGCCACTTCGCATACGGGGGCTATGGCCACTGAAGATACCGTAATCGATGCGCTGTTCACAAAAGCCGGAATCGTGAGATGCTACAGTCGCACAGAGCTTGTGAACTTATGTGCCGCAATGATGCTTCCCCGCCCTTCGGGAAACAGGATGGCGATAATCAGCCACGGCGGCGGCCTGGCGGTCATGCTTACGGACGTTCTCTCTACAAACGGCATAAAGATTCCCAAGATAGATGGTGCGGCAGCAGAAAATCTCGTCAAGAAACTCCACGACGGCGCTTATGTGTCGAATCCGATTGACTTCCTCCCTACTGGAACTGCAGCCCATCTTGAAGCGATTATAGATGCCTGCGAGAATGAGTTTGACGTTGATGCGATGACAATAATCCTCGACAAGTTGCTGGACAACAATTTGTCAGACCTATGTAACGTGATGCTCAAGAAACAGAACAGATGCCGCAAGCCCATCTATACCGTGATGACCTCCATTGACAAAGCGGCCAAGGAGATCGATTATTTTCACGAAAAGGGGGGCATCTCGTTTACGGACGAAGCGATTTTTGGAAAAGTATTCACCAAAATTCTGAATACGAAACAAATCTCAGAAAAGGCGGTCCTCCCCCCTGTCGATACCCGGATAATCAGAAGGATAATAGACAACAGCCCTGATGGTTATCTCCCTTCAGACAAAGTCCTCGAGATTCTTGATGCTTCCGGAATCAATCGTTTGTCACAGATGGTTGTGGAAAACAAAAAAGAGAAGATAGAAGAGGCTCTCAACATTGCCCATCAGTTTGGGTGGCCTGTCGTGATGAAGGTAAGCGGGCCGTTCCACAGGTCGGAGGTGGATGGCGTTTGCCTGAACATTATGGACGACCGACTCTTCAAGGAGGAATTCAACCGAATGATCAGAATAAGGGACGTCAACGGAATTATCATACAACCAATGCTTTACGGCAATCAAGTCTTTGTGGGGGCAAAACGTGAATCTAATTACGGACACCTGATTGTCTGCGGAATGGGAGGTGTTTATATCGAAGTCAACAAGGATATAACATATTGCCTGAGCCCTGTATCCAATTCAGAGGCTTCAAATATGATAAAAGGGCTAAAGAGTTACAATCTGATACGCGGAGTGCGCGGACAAGAAGGGATAAACGAGAACATATTTGCAGAGGTAATCCGCAGAGTGTCTGCACTTTGTAATATCGCTCCGGAAATATATGAGATGGATATCAACCCGCTGATTGGCAATATGAGAGGCCTGACAGCCGTTGATGCAAGAATAAGAATCGAGAGAAATGTTCACTAAACTTAAGAATTGGTACAACGCCCAGACCGACACGACCAAGGCTATGATTTGGATTGGTCTGATAACCCTTGTTCTGATTATAATCCGCTGGGATTATGTGATTGAGAACATAGGCAAGGGATTCAGGTTCTATTCCACCAAAGATTAGGCATTTATCTTGCCGGATGGTATTTCAGTATGGTTTCGTGCCACTTGCGGGTGTCAATGTGGGTGTATATTTCGGTCGTGAGGATGCTTTCATGCCCCAGCATTTCCTGAACCACGCGTAGGTCGGCTCCGTTCTCCACGAGATGAGAGGCAAACGAATGCCTGAAAGTGTGTGGCGAAACACTTTTTCTGATTCCGGCTTTCTCAGTCTGTTTCTTGACTATGATGAAAACCATGTTCCGGGTGAGCTGCCCTCCCCTGCCGTTGAGGAAAAGAATATCGTCATATCCTTTTTGGAGCTTATGTAATTTTCTTATATCCAAATAGTTGGATACTGCTTTTACTGCCGGTTCGCCTACCGGTATCAACCTTTGCTTGTTCCCTTTTCCTATCACCCTTATAAAACCTTCCCCGAAAAACAGGTCAGAAATTTTCAGATTCACAAGTTCGCTGACACGCAATCCGCAACTGTAGAGCATCTCCAGCATCGCTTTGTTGCGGGTTCCCTCATTCTCTGTCAAATCCACTGATTCAATTATGCTGACAACTTCCTCTACGGAGAGGACATCGGGCAAGTTGCGTGTGATTTTCGGAGAGTCTATCCGGTCGCAAGGATTCTCGCTGATACGCCCCTCGCTCTCCAAAAAGCGGTAAAGCGACTTGAGGGAGCTTATCTGGCGAGATTGTGTCCGTTTCGAGACTTTCTGTTGTGCAGCCGATGAGAGAAATTCGGCCAAATCTTCTCCCGTAGCGGTTTCCGCAGTGTCTAT
>JABUTQ010000160.1 GCA_021443605.1 Bacteroidales bacterium
GGGAGATCCTTCACTTCGTTCAGGATGACGAGGTTTGCAGGGAGATCCTTCGGTCGCTTACGCTCCCTCAGGATGACGTCTCATAGGTTCCGGATGAATGTATATGAGTGTGCCGGAGCCGAGGGCTTCGCGCAGCTCCTTTTCGAGCTCCACAGTCACCTCGTGCGCCTTTGAAAGGGTGATATTGCCATCCATCCGCACGTGCACGTCAATCGCGCAATAATTTCCTATCCGCCGCGTGCGCATATTGTGCGGATCTGTTATCTCCTTGTGAGATAGGATAATATCTTCTATCTGTTTTTCAACCTCCTCCGGAAGTGACTTCTCCAGAAGTTCATCGAGGGCGGGAATCACCAGTTCTACGGCAACCTTCAATATAAAAAAGCTCACCACAAAAGCCGCTATCGGATCCAGCACGCGCCATTTCTCTCCCAAAATGATTGCGCCTCCTATCCCGACAGCAGTTCCAATCGAAGAGAGCGCATCGCTTCTGTGATGCCATGCATTCGCCACAACCGCCTGAGAATCATTACGTTTCCCGCAAGCAGCCGTATATCGGTAGAGTATCTCCTTGATTATCACCGAAGCTACGGCAGCGGCAAGTGCTATCCAGCCGGGGCTCTCAATCACGCCCCCTTTAATGACGAACAATATTGATTCGATGCTCTTTACCAAAATTCCAACACCTACAGCAAAGAGAGCAATACCGATGATGGCGGTGGCAAGAGTCTCATATTTGCCGTGCCCATAGTCGTGCGAGGCATCTTTCGGTTTGCCGGAAATCTTCACGAAAACGAGCACAACGATGTCGGTTGCCATATCCGAAAGGGAATGCACGGCATCCGCTATCATCGCGGCACTGTTTCCCAGAATGCCTGCAACGAACTTGAACAAAAGCAGAATCGCATTGCCGGCCGCACCGACAATCGTCACCTTGTAAATATCTTTCTCTCTTGCGTTTGCAGCCATAATTAATCAACGACTTCTCTCTTAACTCTATGTGATACGGAAGTGAATATCTCGTATGGAATCGTATCGAGAATCTTTGCAATATCCGATGCGCTCGGATTGTCTCCGAAGATGGTGACAGTGTCGCCCACTTCCACCCCGTCTATATCCGACACGTCGAGCATACACATATCCATACAGATGTTTCCGATAGTCGGAGCCAACTTGCCGCGCACCTCAAAGGCAGCCCTGCCATTTCCCAGATGACGATTGATTCCATCTGCATATCCCACGCATATCGTGGCTATCTTCCTGACCTCCGGCCCCAGTTTTCCGTTTCGGCCATATCCCACGGTGCCGTTTTCAGCAGACAACTCTTTAATCTGGATAATAGGCGAGCAATAGAATGCCGTCTGTTGCAAATCCTTAGAGCCGATGGCGCTGATGCCGTAAATACCGATTCCAAGACGCACCATATCCATCTGATACTCAGTGAATCTCTCTATTCCTGCCGAATTGAGCACGTGTCTCAACGGAGTGTAATCGAGCACCGAACATACTTCATCCGCGAGCTTTGTAAAAAGATTTATCTGACCGAGGGTGAACTCATCGTACTGATATTCATCAGAGGCTGCAAGATGGGTATAGAGCGATTTGAGTTTCACCTGAGGATGAGATTTTAGGAAATTTTTCAAATCTTCTATCTCATTCTCCATAAAGCCGAGGCGGTGCATTCCTGTGTCGATGTTGATATGGACAGGGAACTCCGACACTCCGGCAAGTTTCATCTCAGCAGCGAAACGCTCCATCGCCTCAACAGACTGCATCGCGGGCTCGATATTGTACTCCATCATCTCTTTGTAATATTCGCTTCCCGGAGAAAGGACGAGGATGGGAAGTTTAATCCCCCCCTGCCGCAGCTCAATCCCTTCATTAGGAGTTGCCACTGCAAAATAATCGGCTCCGGCCTGCTCCATGAAACTTGCGAACTGCACGGCTCCGTGACCATAGGAATTGGCCTTCACCAAAATCATAAGTTTGGTTTCCGGTTTTAATAACGATCTGAAATGCTTATAGTTGTGAAGCATCCTGCTCTTGCTCAAAGTAAGCTGGGCGTGGGGAATTTTTGAGTATAACATAAGTTGGTTTACGATTAATATCTCTTGTAAAAATAATAATTCCGTTTGAGTTTCCAATTATTGAATCGGATGAATTTTTCAATGTATCTTCAGGTATCATCTCCGCTTCGTGTCCAAGATATACGTCAATGTTGTCTGCACGCCGCATCACGGTGGTTCCGTCTTCTTTCACAGCCACACCGAAACGGGTAATTCCCTCTTTATTAGCGGTTTGCATTGCCTCTTCCACAAGTGTCCTGTAGCCGATGGACGGATTGAGTTTCTCTACATGGAATCCGAATACGAAGAGGGTGACGTATATTGACATTGCAAGGGAGATGATTCCATTTTCCAATCTCCCCTGACGGATGAATATGCAGGCAAGAGCCCCGAATATCAGCAGCGGCAAGAAGACATAGATTGGGAACAAATCGACATAAGGGATATCTATGAACTTTTTGAGAATCGTCACGACAACGGGGGCGACAGCAAAGACAAATGCCGGAATATAGAGCATTACGCTGATGAAATCCGGATACCTGAACTTCTTGAACAACATCACTGCGCCATAGACCAGGAATCCGATTGCCGGTAAGAAGTAGATATCCACCTTGCCGCTCACAAGCGACAACATCACAATAATGGTGACTGAAACCGTAACGAAGAATCGGGCTAAATCGCTCATTTTCTGATTACTGATTAGAGCAATCACAATCACTCCCACCACGGCGAACGCCCACGGATAGATTATATACCAAACGTGCGCAAGATAAAACCAGAACGGCTCCTTGTGGTGGAAGGCATTCACCGCCCGATCGACGGTTTGATGAAACAGAAGATTGTTCAGGTAGTCCATACCCCCTTCGCGCCAGGCGGCAAAAAACCACCCTCCGCACAGGAGAATCAAAATCCCCCAGGTGAGCCATCCCCAATATCTTCCAATGGTCTTAAACTCCTTGCTGATAAGCAAATACACGGGTATCGATACCAATGGCACGAGAATCCCCACAGCCCCTTTGGAGAAGAGGGCGAGAAAGACATATATGGGAAAGGCTATCTTCAAACGGGGACTCATATCGCCCTCGTACATCCTGTAAAACGTATATAATGAGAGCGTTATGAACATTGTCATCATCATGTCCTGCCGAATCACTATCGCCGAGGCGATGAAATAGACGCACGAAAACAACATTGCCGCAGCTGCCGAACGCTGTTTGTCAATGAGCTCACGCGAGCACCATCTGTCGAAGACACAGACAGTTACAAATGCAGGGATGACGGAAAGCATAGACAGTGCAAAAGGGATATGTCTGCCGAAGAGCAATTTGAGCCCCATCATCAGCCAGAAAAACAAGGGCGGTTTGTCTGCATAAGGGACTCCATGGTTGTAAAATGCGAAGATATGGCCGTCGCGCAACGCCTCATCCACTATGCTCAGATAGCGCAATTCGTTGTTCGGGGTGATTTCCCTAAACAGCATAAGTGGCAGCAGCGCTGCAATATACAGGAGATACCGCGTTATGCGGCGTTTCTTTTCCATAGCATCAAATTCCTTATATACGACACAAATCCCACGGACTGGCCGAGAATAAGCACATAGTCGCTTCGGACTATGGCGTATGATATTATTGTAAATGAGCCGATAAGGCTGATTATCCAAAATCCGGACGGGAGCAT
>JABUTQ010000021.1 GCA_021443605.1 Bacteroidales bacterium
GGGCAAAAATTGTCATAAAAAGTTGAAATATTGACAAAATGAGTTTGAAAATTGACACATCTGAATTTTTGACAATTTTTAAACCTTAATTGTTAATTTTTACCCATAGTTTAAATTTTGTTTAATTTATATTTGTATGAAAATAATGCTGTATGAACGTAGTGTTGTATGGCAGCGTAATCATAAAGACTATGAAACGAACAATTCTTATCTCGCTGTTCCTGCTTTTCTCTGCAGTAGCATTTGCTCAAAATGACAGTTATCCGGCCGATTATGCCAAATCTCCACGATTCAAGGCATTGATTTATTACACCACCAATGCGGAGACAGACCACGTTCTTTTCGCAGAGAAGGCGGTGGAGTATTTCAAGAGGCTCACCTACGGCGATGGTTTCTACCTTGATGTCACAACGGAGTTCAAATATACGCTTGAGCAACTTATGGAGTATGATATCCTCATAATGCTCAATGCCTCTCCCGTGGGCGAGATGAGGCCAGTCTTTGAGAAATATATGGAAAACGGAGGTGGCTGGCTCGGCTTCCACTCTTCCGGATACAATGACCGCAGCACCAATTGGCCCTGGTACAACGATTTTCTGGGCGTAAGCTATTTCTTGTGCAATAACTGGCCGGCCCAGTCGGCATTGCTCTGTATCGAAAATCCTAATCACGAGATTACCAAGAATATACCATCCGAGTTCGTCTCTGCCCCGACAGAGTTTTATCAGTTTGAGCCCAACCCCAAGATGAAACAACACTTGGAAGTGCTTGTGTCACTGTCACAAAAAAATTATCCTATAGGGATTAAAGATGTCGTCAAATGGGGCGAGTGGCCTGTCGTATGGACCAACACAAAATATAGGATGATATATTTCAATATGGGGCACAGCGAGGAGAGTTTTATGAGTGAGACACAGAATCTTCTTATGTTGAACTGCTTCCGTTGGGTGTTGTCACAGGATAAGAAAGGCGACCCGTTCAAGAAACAGTAAATATGAGTGTTTTGGCAGTCATAGTACTACTGGGGCTGGCGGTGGTTCTCTCCTCCGCCAGTACGTATATGCTTGCCAGACACAAGTTTAATAAAATCGAATCATCCGTTGATACTGCTGTCAATCAGGATGATTCAAATGAAGAGGAGGATGCCGATGAAGAGATTCTTTCCGAAGATGTATTACAGTCGGATGTGGCGGACGAGTCCCCGATATGGAATATCTTGGTCGTCGAAAGCAACCCCGGCATCCGAACGGTCTTGGCCGAGTCGTTGGCAGATGAGTTTGCCATCAGCGCCGTGTCTGATTGTAACCTCGTCTTCGGCACTTTCGAGGAGCGCTTCCCTGATCTTGTGATAGTGGATATACGCACACCTATGATAGATGATGGGTATGTGTTGTGCTCCCGCCTCAAGTCAAATGTTGAGACCAGCCATATTCCGGTCATTATGCTGGCCGCCTTGAATGACAAGAACAGCATCTTGCGAGGTTTGGAGTCCGGAGCGGATGATTATATCCTCAGGCCACTCGACATAGATGTTCTGCGTTCACGCATCCGGAGTATCATTACTGACAGACAAGCACTTAGGAAGGCTGTCAATAGCGGTACGGGTGACAATCCAGAACAATATCCCAACCGTCTGGACCGCAAGTTCATGGACAAGGTTGTAGAGATTGCAGAGCGGGAGATTTCCAATCCAGATTTTGTCATTAACCTATTCTGTGTGGAGATAGGAATGAGCCGGACAGCCTTTTATAACAAGTTGTTGTTCCTCACAGGACAAGGCCCCAATGAATTTATAAGGACATATAGGCTGAATAGGGCGAAACAGATATTGGAGAGAGGGGAACACACTATCGGTGAAACCGCTGATATGGTTGGTTTTTCAGACGCGAAGTACTTCAGCGTTTGCTTTAAGAAGCAGTTTGGTGTCAGTCCCAGCAAGATATTGCCGCGTACGGCATCAAGTAAAAAAGATAATTAAGTTAAGTGATAAAAAAGAAAAGTATGGAGACTTATCTCGGTTTGGATTTAAGCGGAACGAAACTTCACATCGGTGAGGTGGATGCGCACGGTAATATCCTGAGATTCAAGAACTACACGTCTGGCTATTTCAATCAGCAGGTGGCGACGTCGATCATCCGCAGCTCCCTTGACGATTACATACGTACAGTGGGTTTCGTTGGTGAGAGGCCGGTGGCGATGGGTGTGGGACTCATCGGAAGAGTCGATCCCGGCGAGGGGATATGGCATCAGATTGACCCGAACAGGACAAACCCCATCCGCTTGGCAGATATATTATCCAAGGAGTATGGTATGCCTTGTCGTATCGATAACGATGTCAAGAGTGCCACAAGGGCAGAGCGTGTCTGGGGCGTGGGGCAATTCTCCAAGAACTTTGTATATATAAACATAGGCACAGGCATTGCCGTGGGGATTGTAATCAATGGCCGTCAGGTGCGTGGCAGCCATTTCAATGCAGGTGAAGCAGGTCATACTGCAGTGGGGGTCAAGGTGGGGCTCCAATGCGAGTGCGGGCGAGAAGACTGTGTAGAGCTCATCGCTTCCGGCTACGGCTTTGATAGGTGTGCTCGACATCTTAAAAATCAGTATCCCACAGAGTTGGTGATTCCGGATGCGGAGGGCGAGATAGTGCAGGCTGCCGATGTAATCAGCCTTGGTGTGAGAGGGGATGAGTTATGCAGCGTGCTTGTCGATAACGCCAGTCGTGCTATAGCAGACCTCATTATGAACCTTGTCCGGGTAACGGACCCAGATACCGTTGTTCTCGGTGGCAATGTTGCTGCAAATGATGTTATGTTCGAGAAGGTTAGGAGCCATCTCAATGCATACACAATGCGTTTTGTATCCAATGGTGTTGTCATCACGAAGCTTAACCCCAAGTTCATAGGCCTTCTTGGTGCAGCAGCAGTAGCAATGAACATGTAACAATTTTTCACATACCGACATGGAAACAAAGATATTCAACAGCACGGCCGAACTTGATCGGGCAGCCGCGTCGGAGTTCGTGAAGCAGGTGACACTCAAGCCGTCAAGTGTCATCGGCCTTTCCACAGGGCGTACCACAGGCCCTATCCATCAAACAATCACAACGATGTATGAACAATGTCCGTTCGATACCTCATCGCTCGTCCTTTTTGCCCTTGATGAGATTGCGGGTGTGCCGAAAGAGTATTCGGGCGCTTGTTACACCATGATACGCAATGAGATAGCGGACAGTCTGCATATTCCGGACGAGCGTCTCATCACCCTCCCGGTTAAGTCGGAGCATTGGGAGAAAGACTTCGATTCTTTTGTAGAGAGCATAGCATCTCACGGAGGAATAGACCTTCTGTTTCTCGGACTCGGAACAAATTGCCATTTGGGCTTCAATCAGCCCGGGACAGAGTTCAGCAAGATGACAGCATACTCTTGGATGATGCCCGAACTGGAAGAGAGGATAAGGGAGGAGACGGGAATCACCGATGACACTTCGTTAGGAGGCGTGACACTCGGGATCCGGGGGATAATGAACAGCCGGAGAATCATCCTCGCAGCAAAAGGGGCTGAGAAAGCAGAAGCTGTGAAGAAGATGATACAAGGGCCGGTGTGTGAAGAGGTGCCGGCATCAGTGTTACAGTTGCATCCTTTCTGTACTATACTGTTGGATAAGGAAGCGGCAAGTTTACTTTAGAAACCAATCGTCATTATGAAAACAAACAAGACACAGAATATCAGTTATAT
>JABUTQ010000370.1 GCA_021443605.1 Bacteroidales bacterium
TCTTCCGTCATTCTGAACGAAGTGAAGAATCCCCCTGCCTCAGAATGAGCGGCCAAGAGAATAGCAATCGCAATTAATATGAACCTTAGCGGTCTCATTTTGAAACTATCCTTAACTCATCAAACAGATACCCCATCCCGGCATATTCATCCAGCACCTTAAGCACATAACGGATATCCACGTTTACACACTTATTGAGGGTATTGCTGAAATGGACTCTGCTGCTGAGTGACTCCTTGTTGCCATCAAAGGCAAGGCCGATAAGTTCCCCATTGCCATTGAGCACGGGCGAGCCGCTGTTTCCCCCCGTAATGTCATTATTCGTAAGGAAATCGACAGCCATATCGGGATACTTCTGCAAGAGAGCCTTGTGTGCCGGCTTCAGATTGAAATCATAGACCGAAGGGTCTTCTTTCTCCAGCACCCCTTTCGCGGTACTGATGCTCCCGTATATCACGGCATCTTTTGGAGATAGCGAGCCAACCGTACCCCATGTGAGACGCATCGTGCTGTTTGCATCGGGATATTGCACTTTGCCCTTGTCAAGGTTCATCTCATACATAGCGTGGGTATATTCCTTCTCCAAGTCTGAGATGGAGCCATACATACTCTCCTGCTTTGAGGAAATACGGGTATTGTATGTGAAAACCACCTGAGAATGAAGTATTTTGAAAAGTGGATCGGAAGTATATTCAATCGAGCAGTGAGGCTTGGACAGAAATTCTGCAAAATGAACGGTATCGGTGACATACGAATTGTTCCAAGCATAATCTACCATAGCTTTCACGTCTCCGTTGAAGCGGTCGTACATCTCCCGAAGCGATTCTCCCCAAAGGGTGCTGTCAACTTTTTCACAATAGATGGGGATAAAATGCTCCAGTTTCTTTTTCTCCATGGCATAATCCACATTCGGGATGTAAAGGTCTGTACGGACTGTAATTGGCGGTATCATCACCGTGTCGCAAGTCTTTCCCTTTATCGGAGAGTATGATTTGAGGGCAACCTGCAACCTTGAGAGATTTGTATAGAAGGATGATCCGTGGATGATACACTCGCGGAAATAGCACAAATCCCGCTGCATATCGGCCACGGCAGCATAAGTTTCTTCAAGTTGGGAAAGTAGATTGCCCCATTTCTCCCTTCTTGCCGGATTCTCCTCAATCCATTTTTGCAACTCCTTCTCTTCCTGTCGTTTGAGCTCGCTTACCTTGTCTCTGCGCATACACATAATCTCCCCTTCCCGAAGCTCCTGAACGTTGGTCAAAGAGAAATATTCGTCCGCATATTTCAATCGTACGGCAGGGTCGGCATCCATCGCCTCCCTCATAATCTTTGCTCTTGCACCTGAGAGCTCACAATAAATGGGATTGTTCAACTCTGTGATATAATCCACTCCGAATGAAGATGTGTAGCGGCTGGTGGTGCCTGGATATCCGATTACCATGGCAAAATCGCCGTCCTTAATTCCTTTATTATTGATTGTCAAATACTTAACCGGCTTCATCGGAATATTTTCCGAAGAATATTTTGCCGGCTTCCCATCCGGAGAAGTGTAGATTCGATACATTGCAAAATCGCACTTGTGCTGCGGCCACTCCCAGTTGTCTATCTCGTTTCCGAAGGCTGCCACACTTACCGGCGGAGCGGCAACAAGCCTCACGTCCGAATAAACAGTATAATAGAAGATGTAATATTTCTCCCCCTTCCACATCGAGTTCAGACTCACCTCGCAATCAGGTTGTTCATACTTTTTCTCCATAATGGACGAAAGGCGGCGTGACAGGAGCCTTTGCCCTTTGGCGGCATACTCTGCCTTGACCTGCTCCACTTCTACAGTCACGTCTATCACTTTTTTGAGGAAATAAATATGTTTCTCCGGAATGGGAATTTCCTCGGCACGGCTCATAGCCCAAAATCCGTCTTCGAGATAATTGTGTTCCTTTGTGCTCAATGCGTGGACGTCGCTGTATGCACAGTGGTGATTTGTAATGAGCAGTCCATCAGGAGAAATCATACTTCCGGAACATCCGAAGTCAAGCGCCACTATGGCATCTTTCAGGCTCACAGCATTTTCGTCATAGATGACGTTTGCATCAAGCTTCAGGCCGGCAGCCTTCATTTTCTCAACAAGACCATTTTCAAGAAGATTTATCATCCACATCCCTTCGTCTGCATTTGCAAAAGGGACCCCGAATATCATAATAAGTGCACACAAGGCACCGAACAGCAATCTTTTCATTTCGAAATTATTTTAACCTACAAAAATAGAAAAATTTATGATTATCTCTTTTTTGAGAGAACTTTCACCGAATCAAGTTTATTGCCAAACCTATCCAACAATGTGAGTGTCATTTCTTTAGGAGTAACAGAAAGATGGACTGCCCCAACAGTTTTCTCCCCTTCCGTCCAGCGGAACATAATCTTGTCGGTGTTATGCACGAAATCCTTCGCCTTCATTCCACGCTCGTCGTCTGAAGAAGGAAGCTGGAGATACACCGTGCCATAAGTGCCATCGGTCTGCGAATCTTTGTATAAAGCATTGGTTCTGGCGTAGATATGATTGTTTCCGGCAATCGCTAAATCTATCCCAAGCTCATCAAAAAGCTCTTTCCAGCGGTTGTATTGTGAACTTTCTCCACTCTCCGCAAAGAACCATTGGTAATGCTCGCACACGACACGGTATCTTGCGGGATTCTCAGCCACAACCTTGCGTACCCACTCCTGCGCGGCAGCCAATCCCTCATCGCTCCGCATATTCTCGTTGTTGAGCATAATGAAAAGGACATCTCCGTACATGAAGTGGTAGCAAACACCCTCTTCTCCTTTGTAACCATTTAAAGGATAATAATTTGCGTACTTAAAATATTGATTTGAAAGCTGATATTTGCGGGACATGTTGTCGTGGTTCCCATTCACTCCGGCCCACATATATTGGCTGAAATGGGGTTCAGAATAGAGTTCCTTCCAAAATGAATAACTTCCGCCCCAGGCACACACGTCTCCGATGTGGAGAATAAAGTCGATGCTTGGATCGAATTCTTCGATGCGGTCTATCATCGCCATCGCAGCCTCACGGCGTTTGGGAAGCGGCGGATAGTTGTGTATATCGGAAATCACGCAGGCGCTCCATTTCTTGTCTCCGGATGTCTTGAAATAGCGAACCTCTGACGTATCTTTGTCTGCCACAACCACATACTGATAATCGCAGCGCGGTTTGAGTCCATTTAAAGATGCACCGCACTTGATAAAGCGGGCATCCTCGTTGAAGTTTTCGCCGGCAGCATTCTTTGACCAGATGGTGTCGAAGACAGTGCAGAACTCCTTGACGGGAAAGACTTTGGTCCCTTTTTTCCAATTCTTGTCTTTCAGTTTGGTAAAAATGACGTATGTGTCAGTCACCGTACTATCCACTGCCCAACTGACATTTATTTGGCTCTTGGTATCTTCACCCGGGCAAGTGACAATTGTATAAGGTTGAGCATCAGCAAGTAGCGGGCAGATTAACACTGCCGCAAACAAAAGTATCCGTTTCATTTCGCTGCAAATTTTCTTGCTGCGAATTTACCACAAATCAGCCATTGCGCCGCAAAGAATGGCAGAAAAATGCGTGGCAAATTTTCCGGAGGCGTGGTATTCTTTATTAGAACTTTTCGGTGAGATCCTTCGCTGCGCTCAGGATGACGAGTTAAAAGGCCGCATCAGCGGCGTAGCGGA
>JABUTQ010000253.1 GCA_021443605.1 Bacteroidales bacterium
GAATGAGTATGGTCGGTCAGATGCGTATCCTTGAAAATATCCTCCCTACAATTTATGAGTCGGGACGCTATGGATACCGTCTCCCTATCGGTACGATTGACGTTATAGACAATTTCGCTCCACAGGCTCTCCGTGATTACTACGAAACTTGGTATCGTCCAGACCAGCAGGGAATTATCGTTGTGGGCGATATAGATGTGGATCGTATCGAAAGCAAGATTAAGGAGATGTTCTCATCAATCGAAATGCCGGCAGAGCCGAAAGAGCGTCAGTATTATCCTGTTGCAGACAACAAAGGGACAATATTCGCCATCGGGAGCGATCCTGAGCAAGAAGTGGGACTCGTATCACTTATGTTCAAGACCGATGCTTTCCCCAAGGAGATGAAGGGAGACATCACTTATCTTATGGTGAAGTATATGACAAACATGATCTCTATGATGCTCAACAACCGTTTCGTAGAGATGATGACAAATCCCGATGTTGAATTTGCCCAGGCGAGTGCCGGCTACGGAGAGTTCTTCATCGCAAAGACAAAGGAGATGTTCAACGTTGACGCTGTGTCAAAAGACGGTAACGTGGAGAAGGTGTTGGAAGCAGTATATCGTGAAGTGCTAAGGGCTGCACGTGGTGGCTTTACGTTTGGTGAATACGACCGCGTCAGCAAGGAGTATATGTCTCGTCTGGAGAAAAGCTACAACAGCCGCAATCAGCGTCAGACTGCGTCTTACGTAAATGAGTATGTAAACCATTTCCTTGACAATGAGCCTATTCCATCGATTGAAGAAGAGTATCAGCTTATGCAGATGCTTGCTCCGAACGTCAATGTGGATATGATAAACCAGGTGTTCCGTGGTGTGATTACCGCAGACAACAGGGTGGTGATGGCGCTTCTTCCGGAGAAAGAAGGGGTTAATGTGCCCACTGCCGAGACTCTTGAATCCATTATGAAATCTGTTGACAATGAGGATATTGCTCCTTATGTCGATGAGATGAAGAGCGAGCCGCTGATTCCTGCGCTTCCTACAGCCGGAAAGGTTGTGAAACAGGCGGAAAACAAACAGTGGGGAGCAACAGAGCTCACTCTTTCAAATGGAGTGAAGGTGCTTATCAAACCTACCAAGTATAAAGAAGATGAGATTCTCTTCGTTGCAACTGCCGTGGGCGGTACTTCCGTTTTGCCGGCATCTTATGACAACGAGATTCTCGGTCTTGAAGTGTTCCTCAGCCAAAAGGGGCTTGGAAACTACACTTACAGCGACCTCCAGAAATATCTGGCCGGCAAGCAGGTTTCCGTTTCGACAAATCTGTACGCATACTACCGTACCCTTACAGGATCGTCAACTGTCAAGGACCTTCCCACTTTGATGGAGCTCATCTATATGAACTTCACCAATATCAACATTACCGAAGAAGAGGCCCAGGCTTTGAAGGCGCAGTATGCCGGTATGCTTGAAAATCAGGAGAGTAATCCCCAATTTATATTCCAAAAGAATATCTATAAGTCGATTTTCTCAAGTCCCAGATCTCAGGTTATCACTTCAGACATCATCCGTTCGCTGGACCGCGAGAAGATGCTTGAAATCCCCAGGAAGATGACCGCAAACGCTGCAGATTTTCAGTTCGTTTTCGTGGGAGACGTGAATCTCGATACCATCATTCCTCTCCTTGAGCAATATGTCGCAACACTTCCCGCCGACACTAAAAAAGTGACCAACAAGGCAGTGATAGATATGTCGCAGGAGTTCAAGCCTGGGAAAGGGGTGGAGACCTTCACCACCAAGATGGCAACACCTCAGACCTATGTATTCCTCGCTCTTTCTGACAAGGTCCCTTATACCGGAAAGAACAGCATAGTTTGCAGTATCGTTGGACAGGTGCTCTCAAATCGTCTTTTGAAGACCGTCCGCGAGGATATGGGGGCCGTTTATTCGATTAGTGCTCAGGGCTCTATGGACAGAGTAGGCTATAGGAACGTGATGCTCCAGTCGGCATTCCCGATGAAGCCGGAGATGAAGCAGGAAGTGCTTGATTTTATTGACGGGTGCATCGCCAATATGGAAAATGACGTCACTGCGGAAGAATTGGCCACTGCTACAGAATATATGCTCAAGAATGCCGCCGAGAGACGTGAACTGAACAGCGGCTGGATAAATGCAATGGGCGGTGCGGCTCTCAACGGAGTTGATACTTTCAACAACAAAGAGGCTGACATTAAGTCCGTTACAGTTGATGATGTCAAGACTTTCGTAAAGAAACTCCGTGCTGCAGGCAATTACCGTGTAGTAGTCCTTGATCCGGAACAATAAGATATTGATATGTATACTTTTACCGAGTCTGACAGTAAATTTTTGAAGATTGCGGCAGAGCTTGCCGAGGCAAACGTGGAGAACGGCGGAGGGCCGTTCGGAGCGGTTGTCGTCAAGGAGGGGGAGGTAATCGCCACCGGAGTGAACCGTGTGACCTCCAACAACGACCCCACCGCCCACGCCGAAGTGATGGCCATACGAGAGGCTTGTTCCAAATTGAAAACTTTCAGCCTCGCGGGGGCTACGGTTTACAGTTCGTGCGAGCCTTGCCCTATGTGCCTGAGCGCTCTCTACTGGGCCGGTGTCGAAAAGATTATATATGGGAATACTCAAGCTGATGCAGACACCATAGGGTTCTCGGATGAGTTCATATACAAAGAGTTGGCTAAGCCTCGCGTGGAACGCTCCCTGCCTTGTATCCATCTTCCCAACGATTTTACAATCAGGGCTTTTGAAATGTGGGGCGCAAAAATTGACAAGATAGAATATTGATTATGTCTTTACTCGGTAATATATTGTGGCTCCTCCTTGGAGGTTTGATTATCGGCGGATTGTATATCATTGCAGGACTGCTTTGTTGTGTCACCATCATCGGAATCCCATTTGGAATTCAGCTGATGAAAATAGGGGCGTTCACTTTGATGCCATTCGGCAGCGAGCCGGAATTCGGCAAAGGAGAGCCCGGGTGTATCAATATGGTATTCAATATCTTGTGGATAGTCTGCGGATGGTTGGAGATTGCTATGCTACATCTTGTGGTAGGAGGCATTCTCTGCATCACGATAATAGGAATCCCCTTCGGGCTACAACATTTTAAAATAGCGAAGCTGTCGATGTTTCCATTCGGACAGCATAGCGTATAGAACAATGAGCTGCTCTGTTTCTTCGGAGCAGCTTTTTTTTACTTGCGAAACTTGCATATGAATAAAATTGAACTTTGTTTAAGCATTGCGGTGAATGCACACCGTGGGCAGATTGATAAAAACGGGAATCCGTATATACTTCATCCTCTTGCAGTTGGGCTTATGGGAGCGACTGACGAGGAGAAAATGGTCGGTTTTCTGCACGATGTTGTGGAAGACACCGATTATACTTTCGAGGATTTGGAGAATGCCGGGGTACCGACCGGTGTGGTGAATACACTTCGGATACTCACTCATTGTAAAGATTCTTCGGCTGCGCCTCAGAATGACAGCGGCTTGCCACAGGACGACGGCAGCGCGACACAGGACGACGGCAGCGCGACACACGACGACGGAAGCGGCGTCATACTGAGCGACAGCGAAGTATCTCCCCGAAAAGCGGCAATCGACAAGATTCTTCACTCCGTTCAGAATGACATGCTGAGCGACAGCGAAGTAT
>JABUTQ010000342.1 GCA_021443605.1 Bacteroidales bacterium
CTTGGTATAGAGACAGTGAAGGGGAGAATCCCAGTTGATACATATTATCGTACCTCCGTTGAAGGGCTCTATGCGATTGGTGACGTGATTGCCACTCCGGCTCTTGCACACGTGGCTTCGGCAGAGGCAATCTGCTGCGTAGAAGCAATCGCCGGCAAGAATCCCGCTCCGGTAAATTATGCCACCATTCCTGGTTGCACATATATCACCCCCGAAGTCGCTTCGGCCGGTATCAGGGAGCGCGATGCGAAGGCAAAAGGGCTCAACTATGTTGTCGGTAAGTTCCCGTTCACCGCTTCCGGCAAGGCAACTGCCGCAGGTGAGCGAGATGGTTTCGTGAAGATTATTTCGGATGCCGATACCGATGCTGTCCTCGGCGTTCACCTCGTTGGTGCAAATGTAAGCGAAATGATAGGCGGTATGGTGGCCCTTATGGATGCCGGAGTCAAGACATCGCAACTGATGAAATCCATCTTCCCCCATCCAACTATGAGTGAGGGGATTATGGAAGCCGCAGCCGGCGTTCATTCAGAAGCGGTACACGTATAGGAGCGATATCTTACAAAGAACAAGAAGGGGTGACCAAGTCTTTTTGGCCGCCCCTTCTTGTTGCTTTAGGCAGTGTGCCCTATATGTCCATAGCCGCGTGGAATCCTTCGTAGATTGCCTTTGTGATGTTGGCGGGGCGGAGACAGTCTCCAACCTCACGAACGAACGGAGCGCTGTAATACAGCCCTTCCACTTCCGGACGATTTGCCCTTTGCCCCACAGCGCATATTACCGTATCGGCAGGGATAAGTTCCTCATTTCCATCGCCATTCCTGCAGACAAGCCCCTCTTTGGTCACGCTCAGACCGGCCATCCAATGTGAACGGTGGTATATTGGACCACCTTGCGCATAAGAATCGGGCGATTGCGAATGTTGCAGTCCGGTGCCAGTGTGTCTCGCATTTCCACCAAATGGACTTTCTTCCCTTCCTGTCCAAGATGTACGGCACATTCGCAGCCGGCAAGGCCACCGCCAAGCACCACAACGGTATCTCCAACTTTCTCTTTTTCAAGATAATAGTTGTTGACAACCACTACATTTTCTCCATTGATGCCCGGCAGAGGGGGCACTATCGGAGTAGAACCTACTGCTATAATGAGTGCATCCGGCGCCTCTTTCTCAACGTATTCTTTTGTCACAGCGGTATTCAGGCGTATCTCAACCCCTTCTTGGCGAGCTTGATTTTCAAGCGAAATGCCAAGCATATACATCTCATATTTGAAAGGAATAGCCTGTTCCGACTTCAAGATGCCTCCCACTTTGTCGCTCTTTTCGCAAAGAATCACTTTATGCCCGCGTTTTGCTGCTGTAATAGCCGCCTCAAGACCGGCTACACCGGCACCTGCTACCAGCACTTTTTTCTTGTGGAAGGCAGGAGCCACCTCCATCCCTTCAATTTCACGCCCTATGACAGGGTTTACTGCACAACGGCGTGTGAATGTGGTGGGGCGTTCGGCCATACAGGTATAGCAGCGAAGGCATCTGACAATTTCATCCTCTTGTCCGGCGGCAACCTTGTTTGGCAGGAACGGATCTGCAAGCAGCTGGCGAGCCATATAGACCACGTCTGCCTGGCCCGAAGCAATTATCTCTTCCATTTGTGCAGGGTCGCTAAGCCCACCAATGCAGGCAACCGGCTTTTTTACGTGTTTCTTGATTTCGGCAGCATACTGCACGTTTCTGCCGTGAGGGTCGAACATTGGCAAGGTAGTGTCGAAAAATCCGAATTGGTAAGAGCCTACAGAGACGTGAATCAAATCTACAAGATCTTCTACCGCCTGCGCAATACGCACACCTTCTGCAATGTCATATCCACCATCATACAGCTCTGCACCACTGATACGTATTTCTATAGGAAAAGCAGGCCCGACAGCTTCGCGAATTGCAGTCAACGCTTCACGCACGATACGGACGCGGTTTTCAAGCGAACCGCCGTATTCGTCGGTACGATGATTGAAATATGGAGTAAGGAACTGATGCAGAAGCCATCCGTGACCGGCATGCAGCATAATCATCTCATATCCTGCACGTTTGCAAAGAGCCGCGTTTTCTCCATAACTCTTCACAATGTCCTTTATCTGCTCTCGCGAGAGCTCTTTCACAGGACGTCCATCCGGACGCACGTTGTCGCTTGGCCCCCACTGGTTCAAACTCGCCTTTTTATTTTTGTCTGCCATATATGTACCGGCGTATTGCCCTGAATGTGAGAGCTCTGCGCTTGGCACAGCCCCATGACGGCGTATTGCATCGGCCACATAAGTATGAGCTGCCAGATTTCCCACTGTGGTGAGGTTTATATGCATCATGTGGCTCTGGTCTGTCTCAGGATGCACCACAATCTCGCTGACCGTTACATTGGCCGCTCCACCCTTGGCACGAAGCTCATAAAAACCTTGTGTGCGCGGCCCGGGAGAGCAGTCACCTGTAATATCTGTGGCTCCCATTGGAGCAGAGAAGATTCTGTTTCGGAATATTACGTTGCCAAGTTTGATTGGACTTAAAAGATGTGGGTATTTGCTTTTCATAAAAGAAGCTGTTTAAATTCGATTCAAATTTAAACAGCTTCCTGTATAAAGACAAATATATTGAAAGTTGTTATTCCGGAACCACTATTTTTGAGTACTGGTCGAGAACGATATCGAGCCAATCCCTTGTGTCACGGCTTGAGATGCAGACAATATTAAAATTGAAATATTTCATTTATCTTTGCGGTTTGTTATAATGATTTTACGCAAATGGAAGAAAAAGTAATGGAAGCAGCTCCGGAAAGGACTTTGAACTTTTTGGAAGAGATTATTGAAAACGACCTTCAAGAGGGGAAATATCAGAGCATTATGACCCGTTTCCCGCCGGAGCCGAATGGATATCTGCACATCGGACACGCCAAGAGCATTTGCCTGAACTTTGGTCTGGCAAAGAAATATGGCGGAAAGACCAACCTCCGTTTCGATGACACGAATCCTGTGAAAGAGGATACTGAATATGTAGATTCCATTAAGGAAGATATAAAGTGGTTGGGTTTTGAATGGGCAAATGAATTTTATGCATCCGATTATTTCGACCAACTGTACGAGTGGGCTGAGAAGTTGATTATGAAGGGATTGGCTTATGTCGATGACCAGACTCAAGAAGAGATTCGCGTTGGTCGAGGCACCGTGAGCCAGCCTGGTGTCAACAGCCCATATCGCGACCGCAGCGTGGAGGAGAACCTCAAACTGTTCCGCGAAATGAAGGCCGGTGTCTATCCGGACGGCAGCAAAGTGCTTAGGGCCAAGATAGATATGGCTCATCCCAATATGCTTTTCCGCGATCCGCTGATGTACCGTATCATCCACGCATCGCATCATCGCACAGGCGACAAATGGTGCATCTATCCGATGTACGACTATGCACACGGCCAGTGCGACTCAATTGAAAATATCACCCACTCAATCTGTACTTTGGAATTCGATGTTCATCGTCCTTTGTATGAGTGGTTTATAGATAAATTGGAGATATTCCCCTCTCACCAGTATGAGTTCGCCCGTCTGAATCTCACTTACACAGTGATGAGCAAGCGCAAGCTTCTCGAGCTTGTCCGCAACGGCTTCGTTGACGGCTGGGACGATCCCCGTATGCC
>JABUTQ010000182.1 GCA_021443605.1 Bacteroidales bacterium
ATCCCTGACAACACCGGATATATCACCGAAGGTCAGTTGTTCCTCCGTGCAGACACCGACACCGGAAAGGTCATCATCGACCCGTTCCGCAGTTTGAGCCGTCTGAAACAGCTCGTAATCGGAAAGCAGACCCGCGAAGACCACAACCAGGTGATGAACACCGCCGTGCGTCTCTATGCCGATGCGGCAAACGCAAAGACCAAATTGGAGAACGGTTTCGACCTGTCCGACTACGACCTGCGTTGCCTCGATTACGCAAAGGAATACTCTGTCCGCCTTTTGGCCATCGACGTGAATATCACTATAGATGAGATGCTTGACACAGCCTGGGAACTCTTTGCCAAGTATTTTTCAAAGGCAGAGACCGGCATAAGGGAAGCATTGATAAACAAATATTGGAAAGAGTAAGCTATGGCCATTAAATTCCAATTCAACAAAACTTCGCTGAACAATCTCAACAAGCAGTTGAAGATTCGTACTCGCGCGCTCCCCACCTTGAAAAACAAGGAGTCGGCGTTGCGTGCCGAGGTGAAGAAGGCCAAAGACAAGTCTGTCGCATTGACGAAGGAATTGGAGCAAGCGCTGAAGACCTACGAGTATATGGCTCGTCTCTGGAATGAATTCGAGCCCGGGCTAATAAAGGTGGAAGACGTTATTTTGGAAACCGTCAAGGTTGCCGGAGTCAAAACACCTGAGCTAAAGGAAGTTGTCTATTCCGTTAAGCCATTTGACAAATTCTCCAAGCCGATGTGGTACGGAGAAGGAGTTGCGATTTTACAGAATCTTGCAAAACTCGGAATAGAGTCGCAGGTATATGTGGAAAGGAGTCGGATATTGGATTTCAACCGAAAGAAGACCACCCAGAAGGTGAATCTTTACGAAAAGGTTCAGATTCCCGGCTATCTGGACGCAATAAGGAAAATCAAGCGCTTTATGGAAGACGAGGAGAATCTCTCGAAGGCTTCACAGAAGATTGTAAAAACACGACACGCAATTGAAGAAGAGGAGGTTGAGATATGATTACAAAAATGACAAAATACCACTTCATCATCCTCGGAAGAGAGAGTGAAGAGTTTATGACATCCCTCCAGAATCTTGGCGTTGTGGATATCACCCGATCTTCAAAGCCCATCGACGATCGTTCATCGCAGATGATTGCCCTTGGAGAAGAGTATAAAAAGGCGATTTCTCACCTTGGCCGCATCAATTTCACAGGAGATGCAGACCTTGCCGCAATTGAGAAGAAGCGTGCAGAAATGGTTATTCAACCTATTGATATAAAACAACTTCCTCAATTGGTGGACGAAGCTGTCGCCAGACTTGCAAATGAGAAGGCGGCTCTCTCAACGACAGAAAAACTCCTTGGTCAGATTCAAATCTGGGGAGATTTCGATCTTGACAAGATTAATGGTCTTTCACAATTGGGGCTCCAAATGCTCCTTTACTCTTGTCCCAAGAATAAGTTTTCAAAGGAATGGGAACAGACCTGGCCGCTGTCGGTCATTGCAGAAGATGACGAAAAAGTTCATTTTGCAGTGGTTGTGCCTGAGAACGAGACGGTAAAGATTCCGGCCACCAACATCGTGATGCCGGAGAAAAACCGCAATGAACTCACTCAAGACATTGAACGGATCAAAGATAAAATCCTTGCCACCAAGGCTACACTCCTCAATTATAAGGATATGGTTCCTGAGTTGGAAAAAGCTGCCCATAGCAATCTTTCCAATTTGGACATCTACCTTGCAAAAGCTGCAAAGGGAGAGGAATCGGTTGATGAGATTTCAGTATATACCGGATTCTCGCCTGTCAACGAAGACGCCTCCCTGTGCAAGGAGCTTGACAATATGGGAGTGTTCTATATCAAGGAAAAGGCAACGGCAGAGGACAATCCTCCTATCAAACTGCACAACAACAAGTTTGCAAGTATGTTCGAGGTGCTTACCGGAATGTACGGAATGCCTGTGTATAACGAATTTGACCCCACTCCTATCCTTGGGCCGTTCTTCTTGCTCTTCTTTGCGATGTGTATGGGAGATGCCGGATACGGAATTCTGCTGTTCTTAATCGGCTTCCTCATTAAGAAAGTTGCCCCGGGAATGGCCAAACTCGCACCACTTGTCAAAGTGCTGGGAGTTGCCACTTTCTTTATCGGTCTCATATTGGGTACATTCTTCGGAATCAACCTTTATGAAGCCTCATGGTATCCTGAAGTGCTCAAGAAATTCATAATACAAGGCAAGGTTATGGGATTCGATTTACAGATGGTTGTCGCGCTCGGTATCGGAGTGTTCCATATCTGCCTGGCAATGATTGTAAAAGGGATTTGCTTCACTTGTGCATTCGGTTTCAGAAAGACCGTCAGCACTTGGGGATGGTGTCTGCTGATTATCGGCGGCATCATCACGGCTGCCCTATCGCTTGCAGGGGTGATGTCTGCACAGGTTACGAAGATTGTGATAATAGTAATCGGAGTAATCTCTGCATTAGGCATTTACATTTTCAATACACCGGGCAGGAATCCACTTGCGAATATAGGTTCCGGACTTTGGGCCACATATAATATGGTCACTGGGCTTCTCGGCGACGTATTGAGCTATATCCGACTGTTTGCCCTCGGCCTTGCCGGCGGACTGCTTGGCAACGCATTCAACGACTTGGGTATGATGGCATTCAACGGACTGGCAATCCCCGGTCTCAACTTTGTGGCACTTGCAATAATCCTTGTCATCGGACACGCGCTCAACCTTGCGATGTCGTGCCTTGGAGCATTCGTTCACCCTCTCCGTCTTACATTCGTGGAATACTTCAAGAATGTTGGTTACGAAGGAAAGGGAAAATTATATAATCCATTGACAAACAATAAATAATAAACAATAAAAATTTTAAAGTTATGCTTAATTTGATTCTTGGTTATCTCGGTCTGGGTCTTATGCTCGCACTGGCCGGAATTGGCAGCAGCATCGGTACCACAATCGCAGGTAACGCTGCCGAGGGTGCTTTGAAGAAGAACCCTGAAAAATCATCACAGTACATGGTGCTTTCAGCTATGCCCGCAACACAGGGTCTTTACGGATTCGTTGCATTCCTTATGTGGACATCTAAAGACTTCAATGCAAACGGACTTATGCTTTTCGCAATCGGTCTCAGCGTTGGTGCAGTTTGCTTGTTTTCAGCTATCCGTCAGGGTAAGCTCTGCGCAAATGGTATCATCGGAATCTCACAGGGACACGACGTTATGACCAACACTATGATTTACGCCGCCCTTCCTGAATTCTACGCAATCCTTTCACTTGTGGCTGCGTTGATGATTTAATCAAAAGTTTCACAATCGGACAAAAAGTCTGCATTCACTTAGGTGTTTGCAGACTTTTTCATTAACTTGCATTCCAATAATTCTAACTTATCACATATATGAAAAGATTATCGTTCATTATGCTCGCCATCTTCTTCGCTCTATTTCAGGTGGGGGCTCAGGAGATTTATAGTTTTGGCCGACAGGCAGCCGTATCTCCCGAAATTACAGACACTTCCATCATTTTCCGGCTTCACGCGCCTAAAGCTCGCAAGGTGATGGTAATGCCTTCGTGGCTCGGCTGGGGGAGCAAGCCCATCGAACTCAAAGAGGGGAAAGGGGG
>JABUTQ010000349.1 GCA_021443605.1 Bacteroidales bacterium
AGATTAAAATACGAAAAAGATATGAGAACGGAATTGGATATCAAAAATCAAATTGAACTATACCGCAAAGAAGGTCGCGAAGAAGGCGCTATGGCAGCCAAGTGTTCAATAGCCCTCGCATTGCTCAAGAAAGGACTAAATGCTGCATTTGTATCCGAAACTACTGGTCTTTCATTAGACGAAATTTCTTCTATTTCATTGGCTTAACAGGTTTAATATCACCTTGATATCTCCAATCGTCTGCTTCGCCTCCGGCTCAGAATGACGGCACTTCGCGGGGAGATCCTTCGGGCTAAAGCCACTCAGGATGACACCTCCGCGTCATTCCACCGCGGCGAGGGAGACGGCGGTAATTTCAAAGGAGGCGGTCAGGGGGGCGGCGGCTGCCGCGATGGTGGCGCCGGTGGTGAGCACGTCATCGAAGATTATGATATGCGAAATCCCCTTTTGCCGATACCGCGCAAGTGCTTTTTGATTCACGCAAAATGCCTGTGCGACATTCGCAAACCGCTCATTTGGAGAGAGTTTTACCTGCGTTTTGGTCCTGTGTTTCCTTATCAGCAGGTCTGTCAAGACAGGAATCCCCAATTCGCGGGCAACCCCGCCGGCGATGATTTCGGCTTGATTGTACCCTCGACGAAAACGCCTTGCAAAATGGAGAGGCACAGGCACAATCGCCTGTATATCAGAGAAATTACCGCTTTCAGCCATCTCCTTTCCCAATAATCTTCCCATCTCGTGTCCAAGCCGAATATTCCCCTCGTACTTAATCTTGTGGAGAATATCGGCATAGCCGCTCTCGTGCCGATAGAAAAACAGCGCCACCACGTCCGTGACCGGAAAGAACCGTGACACACGAAGCTTTGCCGGATTGTCGCTCCAAAACCAAAAATAGGTCAAAGGGATGTCGAAACGGCAATCGCCACACAAGAACTGCTCGTCTTCGTCCAGCAACGCATCGCAAACTATGCACTTTCTCGGGAAAATCAGATTTCGGAGGGCTGAAATCCAATATCTTAGCGTAATGAAAATCTTTCTGCACATATCCAACAACTTCAAATTATTTAGCGAAGTTACTTTTTTTATTAATTTTGCAAGGATTTATGTTTGATTTCGTACACATATCATTTATCGACATTCTTGACATTATTCTGGTTGGATTGCTCATCTACGAGTTGTTCAGGCTCATTCGCGGCACTGCGGCAATCAGGATAGTGACAGGTGTCTTTACCCTTTATGTGATATGGATGGTGGTCCAGGCCCTCAACATGAAATTGCTTTCAACGATTTTGGGGCAGGTGTTGGGAGTGGGAGTGATTGCGATGATTATCATCTTCCAACAGGAAATCAGGCGATTTCTGTTTCGAATCGGCTCGTCTTACGGGGGCGGAATATTTTCAAAATGGCGCTATCGCAAGGACAAGAGCATCATCTCATCAGAGGCGATAGATGAGATAACGAGCGCCTGCAGAAAGATGTCGGAGACCAAGACCGGTGCACTTATCGTTTTTGTCCACAATTCGAGCCTCGCCGCTGAAATTGAAACCGGAGACACGATAAATGCCGCCATCAACCGCCGGCTGATAGAGAATCTCTTTTTCAAGAACAGTCCGCTTCACGACGGGGCGGTGATAATGGATCCGCACCATATAATCGCAGCCCGCTGCACCCTTCCGATTACTGAAAAACAGGACATCAATCCAAAATACGGGATGCGTCACAAAGCCGCCATCGGCATCACGGAACAAGGTGATGCAGAGGTGATTGTGGTATCTGAAGAGACCGGCGAGATTTCTTACGTCGCCAAGGGTGTAATCACCAAAATGAACAGTATCGCCGAGCTCAACACCATTTTGGGAGATTCATACAATAAAATATAGGAGGAAGGATGTCGTTAGAGCAAAAATTAGGCTTTGATATTGTGCGCAGGATGCTGACGGCCAAGTGCTCCACCTCATACGCCCGTAATCGCGTCGAAGAAGAGACGATTTCCACAAAAGAAGATATTATCTCGCACCGGCTGCTTCTCACAGACGAGATGCGTCTTATCTGTATGTTCGAAGACTCTTTCCCTTCGGGCGGTTTTGTGGATGCGAAGGGATTCCTAATCACGTTGCGGTCAGATTATTCCTACATAGATCTCCCCTCTCTCGGCTTGCTGAGGACTATGCTCGGCACCCTCAAGAGAGTTACGGCCTTTTTCAACGGGAGTAAAGACGGCCTCTATCCCAATCTCAAGAAGATGTCCGAGCCGGTGTCGTTCTATCCTGAGATAGCCCGAAGGATAGACCTCATCTTGGACAAGGCGGGCGATGTGCGCGACAATGCCTCTGAAAATCTGGCACTTATCCGTCGTTCACTGAAAGATAAGGAGTCTTCCATAATGAGGCGCATCGGGGCAATTTTGCGTCAGGCGCAGGTCGATGGAATAGCCGACGAAGATGCGGCAGTTTCTGTTCGTGACGGCAAAACACTTATCCCGATTTCAGCCGCGAACAAAAAGAAAATCGCCGGAATCGTATATGACGAATCTTCAAGCGGAAAGACAGCATTTATCGAACCACTTGAGGTTGTGGAACTTAACAATCAGGTGCGTGCCCTTCGATTTGAGGAGCAGAGGGAGATTATGAGGATTCTTGCCGAATTTACCGACTTCCTCCGCCCGTATTTGGACGATTTGGTATCGAGTGCGGAATATCTTGGCGAGATAGATTTTATTCGTGCAAAGGCCCTTGTGGCTATGGATATGATTGCCGGTATGCCGATTATCTCCAAAAATGGCGAGCTCTCTTTGAGAAAGGCGAGACATCCGCTGTTGGAAACCGCCTTGCGGAAAGAGCGCAAGGAGATTGTTCCGCTGAATCTTTTCCTCAACAAGGAGAAGCACATATTGCTGATATCCGGCCCGAATGCCGGCGGCAAGTCTGTGTGTCTCAAGACAGTGGGATTGCTGCAGTATATGTTCCAGTGGGGGATGCTCATTCCCACCTCCGAAGTGTCGGAGATGACTATCTTCAATAATATCTTCATAGATATCGGAGATGACCAATCAATTGAAAATGATCTCAGTACATACAGCTCGCATCTGACTAACATGAAGAATATCGTGATTCGTGCCGATGCCCGTTCGCTGGTGCTGATAGATGAATTTGGCGGTGGTACGGAGCCGGCGGCTGGCGGTGCCATTGCAGAGGCGGTGCTTGCAGAGCTCGACAAGGCCGGTGCATACGGAGTAATCACCACCCACTATACCAATCTGAAGCTCTATGCCGACAGCAGCCGCGGGGTAGTAAACGGGGCGATGCTTTTCGACACGGCCGCAATCGCGCCGCTGTTCAAACTGGAGCAGGGACTTCCCGGGAACTCGTTTGCCTTTGAGCTTGCCAGAAAGATAGGCCTGCCCGAAGCGATTATCAAAAGTGCGGAAGAGCGTGCCGGCAACGACTTTGTGGATATGGAGCGGCAGCTTCGCAAGATTGCCCGCAACCGCAGGGCTCTCGATGAAAAACTCACCAGAATCAAGGCCACCGACAAGACGCTCGAAGGGCTCACGGATAAATACCAAAAGGAGCTGAGCGAAATCAAAGCCTTGAAAAAGAGCATAATAGA
>JABUTQ010000361.1 GCA_021443605.1 Bacteroidales bacterium
CACCCGAAGAGGCGTTCAACGCCGCCACGATAAACGGCGCATTTGCGATGGATTTGGGTGAAACACACGGCTCAATTACCAGGGGGAAAATTGCCAATTTATTCATTACCAAGGAGATGCCGACATACGAATATTTCCCTTATTCCATTTCGACACCATTGATAGACAGAATAATATTAAAAGGAAAAGTATATGAGCAGAATAATTGAATGCGTGCCTAATTTCAGTGAAGGACGCGATATGCAGATAATAGGGCAGATTACCGATGCCGTAAAAAGTGTGGAGGGAGTCAGCCTGCTGAATGTGGATCCCGGTGCTGCCACAAACAGGACCGTAGTCACTTTTGTCGGTGCTCCTGAGGCAGTTGTGGAAGCTGCATTCCGCGCAATCAAGGTTGCCGGTGAGATTATAGATATGAGAAAGCATCACGGAGAGCATCCGAGAATCGGGGCAACGGACGTGTGTCCCCTCATCCCGATAGCGGACGTGACGATGGAAGAGTGCGCAAAATATGCCCGTGACCTTGCATCAAGAGTGGGAAGCGAGCTTGGAATCCCGGTTTATTGCTATGAAAGTGCGGCATTCAAGCCGGAGCGCCGCAATCTTGCAGTCTGCCGCTCTGGCGAATACGAGGGAATAGCCAAGAAATTTGCAAATCCCGAGTGGAAGCCCGACTTCGGCCCTTGCGAATACAACGACAAAGTGGCATTCAGCGGAGTAAGCGTGATTGGTGCAAGGGATTTTCTGGTGGCGATAAACTACAATCTCAACACTACATCCACCCGCCGCGCAAACGCCATCGCATTTGACGTGCGCGAAAAGGGGAGGAAGGTGCGCGAAGGCAATCCCATCACGGGAAAGGTGGTTCTCGATGAAAACGGGAACGAGGTCTGGAAGCCGGGTACACTTAAAGGTTGCAAGGCAATCGGCTGGTATATAGAAGAATACGGTATCGCCCAAGTCTCAATGAACGTCACGGATATCAATACCACACCTGTTCATATCGCCTTCGACGAAGTTTGCCGTGCAGCTGCCGAGAGAGGAATCAGGGTGACGGGGGCCGAAATCGTGGGTCTTGTCCCAAAGAAGGTGCTCATCGATGCCGGCAAATATTATCTTGCAAAACAAAACCGCAGCGCCGGCATCAGTGAAGATGAAATTATAAAGATTGCTGTCAAATCGATGGGGTTGGACGACCTTTGCCCGTTTGATGCAAAACAGAAGGTAATCGAATTCATAATGGAAAAAGAGGCCCCCAAAGGGCTTGTCGATATGACTTGCAAGGGATTTGCGGAAGAGACCGCATCTGAAAGCCCTGCTCCGGGAGGTGGCTCGATATCGGCTTATATGGGAGCTTTGGGAGCCGCGCTCGGCACTATGGTTGGCAATCTTTCGGCCCACAAGCCGGGCTGGGATGCCCGCTGGGAGGAGTTCTCAGCCTGGGCAGAAAAAGGACACGCCATAATGGTCAAGCTCCTTGCTCTTGTGGATGAAGACACAGCAGCCTTCAACAAGATTATGGCTGCATTCGGCTTGCCGAAGGGGACTCCCGAAGAAAAAGCAGCAAGAAGTGCCGCAATCCAGGCGGCAACCCTTTATGCCACTCAAGTGCCTCTCCGCACAATGAAAGCCTCGTTCGAGGTGTTTGACGTAGTACGCGCAATGGCAGTTGACGGGAATCCCAATTCCGTGTCTGATGCGGGAGTAGGGGCCTTGGCAGCCTGGAGCGCAGTGCAAGGGGCATGGCTCAATGTCAAAATCAACGCAGCGGGGCTCAAAGACCGCAGGATTGCAGAAGAGATTCTGGCGGAAGCCACCGAAATCGCCGCTGCCGCAACAATTCAAAGAGAAGAAATCATTACTATCGTAGATACCATAATAAACCAATGATGAAAAGTATTATTTGTGACATGCTCGGTATCCGCTACCCCATCTTCCAAGGTGGTATGGCTTGGATTGCCGATGCAAAACTCGCCGCTGCCGTTTCAAACGCCGGCGGTCTTGGACTAATCTCATCCATCAATTTCGGGACAGAAGCTGTCCGCGAAGAAATCAGAAAATGCCGTGAACTTACTGACAAGCCTTTCGGAGTGAACATTATGCTTCAGGCTCCGAACGCCGCAGAAGTTGCAGACATGATAATTGAGGAAGGGGTAAAGGTTGTCACCACAGGTGCCGGCTCTCCTTCTGCCTATATGCCGAAATGGAAAGCTGCCGGCATCAAGGTGATTCCCGTTGTCGCTTCCGTTGCATACGCACTCAAGATGCAAGACTGCGGTGCAGATGCCCTTATCGCTGAAGGAGCCGAATCGGGCGGACACATTGGAGATCTCCACACTATGGGCTTGATTCCGCAAATTGTTGATGCAGTGAAACTTCCGGTGCTTGCTGCCGGTGGAATCTTTGACGGACGCGGTGCTGCCGCAGCATTTATGCTCGGAGCTTGCGGCGTGCAGGTTGGAACCCGCTTCCTCATTGCCGACGAGTGCCACATTCACGAAAACTACAAGGAGCGCCTTATCAGCGCATCCGATATCGGAACTATGGTTACCGGCAAGTCTATGGGCGATGCAGTCCGCTGCCTCAAAACTCCGTTTGCAAAGAAATTCTTCAAGATGGAGTTCGATCCTAACATTCCGAAAGAGGAAGTTCTCAAATTTGGAACCGGCTCTATGCGCAAGGCAGTCTTTGACGGAAATCTGTCAGAGGGAAGTTTCCTTGCTGGTGAAGTTGCCGGTATGATCAAATGCAAGCAGACTGCCAAGGAGATTGTGGAAGACATTATGCTCGGAGCAGAGAAGCTTCTCGCAAACGCCCCTTCACTGCTGAAATAGCACTGTATTCGAAAAGATTCTTCACTTCGTTCAGAATGACAATCCTGTCATCCTGAGCGCAGCGAAGGATCTCATCGAGGAAAGCACTGCCTTTCCCGAAGGGATCCTTTATGAAGTCGCTTTTGATTTGACGGCGATTCTTACAAGATTCTTTGTCTTTGCGGTAACCTTGTAGCGGTCATCGATGCGGGTACCGAGTATGCAGACTATCTGCTCGTTACCCTTCTTGTCGACGGTGGTGACCACCACCTGCCGTTTCTTCTGCTCCAAATCGAGCTTGAGGTCTGTAAAGAAATCGCTCAGTTTCTTGAACCCCTTCATTCCCAATGGTTTGAACTTGTCGGCAGGCTGCCATTTGCGGCAATGCAACGGCATCTTCACCTTGTCTGCATCGAGATACTGCACCGATTCATCTCTCTTTTTTACGAGAAAATCGGTAGGGCGGGGGACAACCGTGATACTGATGCGCCTTCTTGCAGATGGCTCGTCAAGAGGATATATCTTCAAGGTCTTCCGGTCTCTTATCACCTTGTGAGTCTGTGAGATAAAGACCTTGCCGCTCTGGGATTCAAGCGATTCCGATATCTGCTTTATCTGAGTGTCGTTGAATCCGTATCCGTCAAAAATGCAGAACAACCAATATTCCCTATGAGCCTCAGACAGCAGAGCCGGTATGTCCACCTGCATCACGCCGTCTTCCGAACGGATAAAATCACTCTTCTTCTGTTCGAAAAGA
>JABUTQ010000062.1 GCA_021443605.1 Bacteroidales bacterium
ATATCCTTTGATTGTAATTATTAAATCAAGTGGCAAGTTATAGAAATTATCCTTGTTGCGCAATATCGCAAACGAAAAATACACCCGGAGAGAGTAAGATTTTTACTCTGAAGACAGACTTAGGTTTGCTACAGCTTCTCTATGACAGTGGTGAGGCGGGTGCCGTTGGAGCCTTTTATGAGGATGCTCTTTCCTTTGAGGGGGTGTTCGGCAAAGTAATCGGCCAATTGGGCGGAGGTTTCAAAATGCATTGCCTTGATTCCGGTCTTCTGCAAGGCGTTTCTGAATTCCGATTTACCGACAAGATAAATCTCCTGCGAGATGGCCGCCGCCTTTTGCAATATCTCCTCGTGGGCTTGGGCAGAATAATCTCCAAGCTCAAGCATATCACCGAGTATCAGCACTTTATCGGGGAAATCCGTAGCTGCGAAATTGTCAAGGGAAGCGGCCATGCTTGTGGGATTGGCATTATAGGCATCCACAATCAGCATATTGTTCTCGGTCTTGACCATCTGGGAGCGGTTGTTTGAGGGGACATATTGCGACACCGCCTCAAAAATCTTCTTGTCCGCCACTCCGAAAAATCTTCCCACACATATTGCCGCGAGCACGTTGTCGGCATTGTAATTTCCCACAAGATGAGTCTTGAGTTCTCCCATCCTGAGGAATGGCTCATCTACCGTGACAGGCTGCACCGGAAAATCGGACAGAGAGCGACCATATTGGACAATCTTCATCCCGGCACGGGCACGAATCATATCTTCAAGTATCTCATTGTCAACATTGTAAAAGGCGACACCACCTGTCTGGCGAAGGAAGTTGTACAGCTCCCCCTTTGCCTTCTTCACCCCTTCGAAAGAGCCGAACCCCTGAAGATGCGCCTTGCCGACACTTGTGATAAGACCGCAAGTGGGACGGGCAACCTTTGCAAGAGTATCGATTTCGCCCGGAGCGCTCGCCCCCATCTCCACTACCGCCATCTCCGTGCGGGAATCTATCCCAAACAAAGTAAGAGGGACTCCGATATGGTTGTTGAGATTGCCCGGGGTGATGGCCACATTATACTTCTTTGCCAGAACCGCCCCGATAAGCTCCTTCGTAGTGGTCTTGCCGTTGGTACCTGTAACTGCAACTACCGGAATATCAAAGCATTTGCGGTGATAACAAGCCAAATCCTGCATCACTTTGAGAGTATCTCCCACAACAATCACGGACGATGAACGCCCGATTTTGGAAGCCTCCTCGATAATTGAAGGCTTGCTCACAAGGACATACTTAGCCCCCTTTTCCAATGCCGCCACCGCAAAATCGTTACCGTCAAAGTTATCCCCTTTCAAGGCAATAAACATAGAATTCTTGCCGATCTTGCGGGAATCAGTAGAGATTCCGCCACACTCTTTGTATAAATCGTATAACTCTTTGATTTCCATATTATTTTCTCCCTGTTGAACCAAATCCTCCCTCTCCCCTTTCACTCTCTTCAAGACTTTCTACCTCTTTCCACTCCACTTTTTCGTGGCGTGATACAACCATCTGCGCTATCCTCTCGCCGGGGTTTATGACAAACGGCTCGGTGGAAAGATTCACGAGCAACACCTTAATCTCGCCGCGGTAGTCGGCATCGATGGTGCCGGGGCTGTTGATTACTGTGATTCCGTGTTTTGCGGCCAATCCGCTGCGGGGACGCACTTGGGCTTCATAACCAATTGGCAATTCGATAAACAACCCCGTGGAGACCATTGCCCGCTCCAAAGAATTGAGGGTAATTGGCTCCTTTGTGTTTGCCTTGAGATCCATCCCGGCAGAGTATTCGGTCGCATACGACGGCGAAGGCCAATCCGATTTGTTTACAATTTTTACTTCCATAATTTCTTGCGAATTACAACATACCCGACAGGGACGACATATAACATCAGCAATAACGTATTTGTCCCCATCTTGGGCCAAAAATCCATAGGCGGCAGCGCCTTTGAAACAAAAAATATTGCAAGGGCGAAGACAATGCATCCCCCTATATATTTCCAATTATAAGGAATGGGATAATGTTTGTTCCCGAGAATAAGCGAGATGATCATCATCACCAGATTGCAGGCAAGGTGTCCCCACGCGGCGGCATAATATGAGAAGCGCGGCATAAAGATTATATTCACCAGCAAAGTCACCGCGAGCCCGGCAAGGGTAATCCAAACTGCATAGAATGTTTTTCCGGAGAGTTTGTACCAAATGCTGATATTGAACATCATTCCCATAACGACATACGCCATAAGCATTATCGGAGTGATTGCCAAACCTATGCGGAAATCTCTCCCGAGGATAAGCCCGATGGCATCTATATACAGCATCACTCCAAGGAAGCCCAACATGCAGAAAAGCACGAAAAACGTCATCACCTTGGAATAGAGCTGTTTATTGTCTTTATCCTTCTCCCTTTGGAAGAAAAACGGCTCAGCCGCATATCGGAACATCTGAACGAAAAGAGACATCAGCACGGCTATCTTCACCCCCGCTTGATATACCCCCAAGTCTGCCCGCCACACTGCAGGGTCTGCATTGAGAAAACGCATCAGCACCCTGTCCAGGAAGTCGTTCATCACTCCGGGGAGTCCGGCTATCATCAGAGGGAGGGAATAAACCAGCAGACTTTTGCACAACTTGACATCTATCTTCAGCCCAAGACGATGATATTCAGGCAATAACAAAAGCATTGCGACTATGCAACTCGCAAATATCGCGAATATGGCGTATGAATAATCCGGCGCAGCACTTACGAAGTTCAGGAAAAACGTATCGGGATGGGCGGCGGCATATTTCGGGAACCAGAGATAGAGAAACAGATTCACCCCAACTTCGGTAAATATCTTCAATGTCTTGATGATAGCAAACCTCAACGCCTTGTGCTCATATCTGAGACGGGCAAAAATCACTGATGTAGAGCAGTCTATGAGCAATATAACCCCCGTATATACAACGATGTTGGAGAACCCCTCATAGCCGAGGGCTGCGGAAATGTTTCCGGAAAACAGCGTGACAACCCCGAAAAAGAGAAGGCTGAGCCCCGTGACCATCACAAAGGCGTTGGAGAAAATCTTGTCCGGTTCATTCCCTTCCTTGCTTGCGAAACGAAAACAGCCGGTCTCCATACCCATTACCAAAACAACTTGAAGGATGGCGATGTAGGCCATAAATTCGGTAACTACGCCATAGTCGCTACGGGTGAGGACGTTGGTGTAGAGCGGCACAAGCATAAAATTGACCACCCTGGCCAGGATGGAGCTCATACCATATATCGCGGTCTCGCCTGCAAGTTGCTTTAAAGGGTTTGCCATAATTTGAATCAACTCGCAAATTTACGAAATTATATCTATTTTTGTAATTCAAATATTCAAGACAAATATGAAACGTACAATTCTAAATTCACTTTTGATTATGGCATTTTTCTTTACCGGATGTAAAGGCAACAAATCGGCTGAACAACAGGCAGATAACGCACAAAAACCGGCAGAAGTCGTTATTGCAGAAGGGGCTGAGGCCGCTTCCGAGACAGAG
>JABUTQ010000074.1 GCA_021443605.1 Bacteroidales bacterium
ACCTTCACCGAAAAGCCCGATGCAGAGCTTGCTAAGGTGTTTGTGGAAACAGGTGAATTTTTTTGGAACTCAGGCATTTTCATCTGGAATCTGAAGACGATTATGCAGGAGTTGGACAAGTGTCTGCCGGAGGTGTCAGGCGTATTCAAACCCGAAATGGATGCGTTTGATACCCCTTCCGAGACCGAAGCTGTCGAGAAAATATATGCAGATTGCCCCGCCATATCGATAGACTACGGCGTGATGGAGAAGACAGACCGCGTTTGGGTGTTCCTTGGTAACTTTGGTTGGTCCGATCTTGGCACATGGAGATCCCTTTACGAGCAGGATATCAACAAGGACGAGCAAGGCAATGTGTTCCGCGGCACCGACCTTATCATCGACAACAACGTGAAGAATATGGTGATGATTGAGACAAGCAAGGACAAGTTGATGGTAATCAAGGGGTTGGAAAACTATATGGTGGTAGATACGAATGACGTGCTTATGGTTTGTCCGCGCGAGGACTCGGCTGTGAAGGAGATTCTTATGAGCCTTGCGGTGGAGGATAAGGCAAAATACCTTTAAAAATAATAAATTTTTGTATTTTTGCGCCTTCAAAATCGTAAGGAAATGAATTTATCAAAAATAGACGAACTGCTCGAGAAGGTATCGAACCTCTATGCAGAGAAAGAGCAGGATATTGAAGAATTGAGGGTGAAACTTTTGGGAAAGAAAGGTGAAATCACCGCCCTTTTCGATGAGTTCCGCACAGTTGCTCCGGAGTACAAGAGAGAATTTGGTCAGAAACTCAACGTTCTCAAGAATGCCGCCCTTTCAAAAATAGAAGAGCTCAAGGCGAAGGCAGAAGAGCGTGGCTCAAGCGAGAAGGCTTCGTTCGACCTCACCAAGCCGGGCGACAAGATGGATATGGGAAGCCGTCACCCCATCTCAATCACCCGTCAGGAGATCCTCTCCATTTTCAAGAAGTTTGGATATTCTGTGGCCGAAGGGCCTGAGATTGAGGATGATTGGCATGTTTTCGGTGCCTTGAACTTCCCTCCCGAGCATCCCGCCCGCGATATGCAGGATACGTTCTTCATCAACAACCAGAGCGACAACAACATACTGCTCCGCACCCACACTTCGTCTGTGCAGGTGCGCACTATGGAGAGTATGGGGCTTCCAATCCGCGTCGTATGCCCCGGCCGTGTGTTCAGAAACGAGGCGATTTCTGCCCGTGCACACTGCATCTTCCACCAGGTCGAGGGGCTGTATATAGACAAGAACGTCTCTTTTGCAGACTTAAAGCAGGCTGTGCTTCTCTTTGCTCAGGAGATGTTTGGTGCAGATACACAGATACGTATGAGGCCGTCATACTTCCCATTCACTGAGCCATCGGCAGAGGTTGACGTAAGCTGCAACATCTGCAAGGGGAAAGGGTGCAACATCTGCAAGGGGACAGGCTGGCTTGAGATCATGGGTTGCGGAATGGTGGATCCCAATGTCCTCAAGGCTTCCGGCATAGATCCCGAAGTATATAGCGGATTCGCCTTCGGAATGGGTATCGAGCGTATTGCGATGCTCAAGTGGCAGGTCAAGGATTTGCGTCACTATTTTGAAAATGATGTGCGCTTCCTCAAGGAATTTGAGACCGTGATATAAATTTTTGGAATAATCAAATAATTTATACCTTTGCGTCCTCTTAACCGAGACTGAGATATGGTGTAACGGTAGCACTACAGATTTTGGTTCTGTCTGTAGAGGTTCGAATCCTCTTATCTCAACATAATCACTAATGCACTGATACTGTGGAGCCTCCGAGTTGTACGTCACTTATAGACCCTTTACCTGAAGGTATTGGTGCACAATCTTATATCTTATTGAAAACAATTTTCCGCAGACTCAAAAAAGTGTGCGGCCAAACCTTTATTATACAGTAAAATGCCAATCTTTTTGCACAAAGAACTCGATAACGATGCCGAAATTTATGTCTGGGAAATCACCGAGACAGAAGAGGAACTTATGGATCTAAGCCCGGTCCCAAGCGATGAACTGGAGGAGCTCAGTTTCATTAAAAGTGAAGCGCGCCGCAAAGAGAGGTTGGCAGAATGCGCCCTGCTCAGCGAGATTTTTGACGATAGGGTTTATCTTGGCCACCACGACAACGGCAAGCCATACCTTCAAAATTGTGCACAAGAGATAAGTATCTCACATTCAAATCGTTTTGTTGCAATCATCACCCATCCGAGCGAGGATCTCGGGATAGATATCGAGTCTCTCGACCGCGATTTTACGGCAGTGGAGAAGAAGGCATTGTCTGAAGACGAGCTCGACGATTTGAGTGATAGCAACCGCAATCTGCAGCTTGCCATCTATTGGTGCGCAAAGGAGGCAATTTACAAGAGGATGTCCATTTACGGAGTCGATTTTGCCGAGCAGATTGAGATAGAAAAATTCCGTCCGCACGGCAATGGCGATTTGGAAGCCACTTTCACACACAAGGATGGCACCGAAATGGAGTTCGAGCTGGAATATATGGTGTTCGAAAATCACGTAATGGTTTGGATTGTAGGGTAATGCTATGATTAGGGCAACGGGGATAGTAAAGTCGTTCGGCAATTTGACGGTGCTCGACGGAGTAGATTTTGAGGCGTCTGACCGTGAGGTGGTGAGCATTGTGGGGGCGAGCGGAGCCGGCAAAAGCACCCTATTGAGAATCCTCGGTTCTCTCTCTGTCCCGGACAAGGGGAGCGTGACAATAGACGGAGTGGATATCTTTTCCCTCAAGGAGAAGGAGCTCGCGGCTTTCCGGAACAAACATATCGGATTCGTGTTCCAGTTTCACCATCTCCTACCGGAATTTACTGCCATTGAGAATGTTATCATACCCGCTCTAATTGCCGGCACTTCCAGGAAAGATGCCATTGCAAAGGCCGAAAAACTCCTTACGGATCTCGGGCTCGGACATCGTCTCGGCCACAAACCTTCTGAAATGAGCGGCGGAGAGCAGCAGCGCGTGGCTGTGGCAAGAGCGCTAATCAACAATCCGTCAGTACTTTTTGCCGATGAACCGTCTGGAAATCTGGACAGCAAGACAAAAGGGGAGCTGCATAGGCTTTTCTTCGACCTTCGCGATAAATACGGCATAACGATTGTCATCGTCACCCACGATGCCTCTTTGGCCGAGATGTCAGACCGCACTCTCGAAATGGCAGATGGCGCTTTTCTCCTATAGGGATTTTTCTTTGAAGAACGAAATGTCGGCGATGAAAATCACCACCGACAGTCTGCTCATTGGCGAATGGGCTTCGGTTGAGGCCGCCTGCGATGCCCTGGATGTCGGCACCGGCACCGGCATTATTTCGCTCATCCTCGCCTCGCGTCATTCTGAGCGAGAGTCGGTTCGTCATTCTGAGCGTCAGCGAAGAATCCCATCGAAAAGCATTGTCGGGGAGATCCTTCGCTTCGCTCAGGATGACGGCTTCGCTCAGGATGACGGCTTCGCTCAGGATGACGGCTTC
>JABUTQ010000314.1 GCA_021443605.1 Bacteroidales bacterium
TTGACGCTCTCAGCTCCCCATCCGTCGGCTGTGCCGGGGGTGGTCTGGTATCCGTCCACACAAGCGCGCGCCATATCTACCGCAAGGTCGGGATCTTCACCGAATGTCCCGCCGAAGCGGCTCCAACGAGGCTCTGTGGCGAGGTCTATCTGGGGAGAAAGAGATGTGGCGATACCGAGTGCACGATATTCCTGAGATGATATCAGGCCGAATTCCTCTACAAGATTAGGGTCGAACGTGGCTGCAAGTCCCAGAGGTGTAGGCCATTGCGAAATCTTGCCACCTGAGCCCGCATTGAATTCTGCATCCGCTTTGGTCTCGTTGCGTGGGTCGGAAGAGTTGTTGGCAGGGATTCCGTGGCCAAGCCCCTCCACATACGCCTGCACGTTGTTGTTCCACTCGGCGGCAACCTCCGTAGATTCTACCGATGTCACGAGCACGGCGCGCAGATTGTCTTCTTTCAGGAACTTCTTCTGGTCATCGGAAAGGTCAGATGCCTTTGCTCCGCTCTCTGCAAACGGTTTTCCGTTGTATGTGCCACCACGTCCGTATCCACCCCCCGCGGGGATTGACTGGTGTGAGCTGTAAAGCATAAGGCCGGCAATCTCCTCTACCGAGAGCTGGGCAGCAAGATCCTTTGCCCTCTCTTCCGGTGTCAGACGCCAATCCTCGTATTTGTCCAAAACTCCATTGCGATTCAAATCTTTAAAGGCATATCCCTTGTCAAAAATTAGTGTGACACCCGACTGGGGGCTGTATCCGAGAGTCGGACCATCCTTCTGCTCTACGAGGTAATATCCGTAACCGGAATCGGTCTGCGCCCATTTTGGGCCGCAAGCCGTCACGCCAATCAATATGGCAGCCAATAACAAACGATTCTTTTTCATATATTTAAGTTTTAAATTCGTCATTTTGTAATCAAAGATAGTAACCTCGGCTAATATCGTAACAAAGATACACATAAATAAAATAGAATTGTGATACCTTTGCGCGCAAATAAAATCAATTTTGAAAATCAATCTATGAAACGCTCTTTTACATTTATTGCAATTACACTTTTACTAATCTTGCAGTCGTGCACAAAAGATGACCTGAACGGCTTCAAAGGGAATTACACCTTCAAGAACGGAGGCTACGTAACTCTCGAGCCGATGATGACACAAGGTGCTCCCCTGACACTCGCCCTCCAGCCGGAGAGTGGCCAGATGGACATTCTTGAAAATGGTGGAGACGGCAAAGTGCTTGTCACGATGAATATACTCAACGGCTCGGCAGTCGTAATTGAAGGAACTGTCAGTGGCGAGACTCTCACTTTGACTCCCCACACCCGTATCGTGATGTTGATGCAGAGCAAGGAGGAGACATTTGGTGCACAGGTAACTATCTCTGGCACAGCTAAAAAGATAGATAGAAGCCTTATTTTTGACATCAAGTACGAAGGTGCGTCAGTAATTGGCGGAATGCCATACAAGATCAGTTCGAGCGATATCGATCAGATAGCAAAGGAGAATTAAGATGAAAAAAAGATTATTGATAATCGCTTGTGTCCTTGCCGCCACAATCGTGTCGTGTGGCAGGCAGAGCGATACACAAACTGATGTAAAGCAGGATAAAATCGTGGAAGTTAAGGTTTTGCAGATTCAACCCGGCAACGGCGGCGGCAGTTTCAGTTATGTGGGGACTGTCAAGGCATCGAAATCGGCAAAAATCGCAGCAAAATATTCCGGAGCTCTCGAAAAATTGAACGTTTCAAAAGGAAAATATGTCTCGAAAGGGGCGGTTGTGGCTGAAATATCGTCTCAAACCATTAAGAGCGCGTACGAAACCGCCAATGCCACATACAATTATGCAAAAGATGCAGTTGACAGGGTGTCGCAGGTAAAGGATGCCGGCGGAGTCACTGAGCAGAAAATGATAGAGTTGCAGACCGAGCACGACAAAGCTTACGCTTCACTTCAGGGGGCAAGGCAGGCCGTTGAGGAGTGCCGTCTCAAAGCTCCGTTCGCAGGGGTGATAGGCGATGTGCTGGTGGAAGAGGGGGAGAACGTGAGCGCAATGCAGCCCGTAGTCACAATTTTTGACATCAATTCTTTGGAGATAGAGATTCCGGTGCCGGAAGCAGAAATCAGCGATGTGAAAGTGGGTGATATTATGCAAGTTACAGTACCTGCCCTCGGCGGGGAAATGATATCGGCAAAAGTGGCTTCGCGCGGAGTCGTGGCCTCGTCGATAACTCACAGCTACACCTGCACCCTTTCAATTTCCGGCAAAGTGGATGGTTTGCTCCCCGGAATGGTATGCAGCGTAAACAAGAAGGATGAAATTGCAGCTCAGATAGTTGTGCCGACAACTGCCGTCAAGGCAGATACTGAAGGTCGCTATTTGTGGATTGCCAACAATGGGATTGCTGAAAAAAGGCATATAACCGTAGCAGGATATTGTGGCAGCGGAATTATTGTCGCAGAAGGGATATCCGAAGGGGATATGGTTATAATCTCCGGGATGAACAAAGTGGGCAGTGGTACAAAAGTTAAAACTTTGGGAGAATGAATTCTGAACCGAACAACAGAAGAGGAATAGTCGATTCAATGGTGCAGCACAAGGGATTCGTCTACCTTGCGGTCATCGCTATGGTCGCAGTGGGCATCGTTGGACTGTTTCGGATGAACAAGGATGAGTTCCCCACCTTCGACATCAAGCAGGGGCTGGTTGCGGGAATCTATCCCGGAGCAAGCTCGCAAGAGGTTGAGGAACAGCTCACCAAGCCGTTGGAAGAGGTGCTTTTCTCGTTCAAGGAGGTTGACAGGAAAAAAACATACTCTTATTCCAAGGACGGCATCTGTTACATCTATGCAGATTTGAATTGTCCCGACAAGAAAAAGGATGAGGTCTGGTCCAAGATTAAGCTCAAGTTGAACGATGCCACTGCCACATTGCCCACCGGCGTGCTGGCCGTAAGGGTGCTCGACGATTTCAGTGCCACCTCTACACTCCTTGTGGCAATGACCTCCAAAGAAAAGGGATACAGCGAGTTGCAAGATTATGCAGAGGAGCTCTCAAGCCGCTTGCGCAAGATTCCGGAGCTCGCATCCGTCAAGATTCTCGGCAGCCGCAGCGAAGAGATTGCGGTGGATATAGATATGGCGAGAGTATCGGCCTACGGCATATCTCCGGCATCGCTGATGCTTGATTATCAGACTTCTTCCCTGGCTGTTCCGAGCGGCTCGCTGGACAATGGGACCATCAAGGTGCCGGTTCATGTCAGAAATGAGATTTCCGCCGAAAACGAAGTTGCGCAGAAAATCATATACAGCGACCCTTCCGGTGAGGCGATTCGGCTCAAAGATATCGCCAAGATAGAGAGGAGATGCTCAGATCCCACATCTTTCGTTTCATACAACGGCGCATCTTCTCTTATCCTTTCGATAGAGATGAGGCCCGACAACAACGTCCTTTCATTTGGAGAAGATGTGGATGTCGTG
>JABUTQ010000027.1 GCA_021443605.1 Bacteroidales bacterium
GACATTGCAAACAACAAGAAAACCTGGCTCCTGACCGAGTGCTTCCGACTTGCAAAAGAAGACAAGAGAGAGAGGCTCAACCATCTTCTCTCCCTTGGCGAAGATGCTAAAGATGAGAAGTTTGAGGGGATGAAGCAGCTCTATTGCGAATTGGGAGTAAACGATTCTGCAATCAAGGCAATCGAACACTATCACGAGCTTGCGATGCAATCTTTACAGGGCAAGGGCTTTACGGATGAACAGATTGCCCAATTGAAATCATTTTCAGACGAACTTGTTCACAGAAATGGCTGATAAACTTGAAATAATGGCTCCGGCGGGCAATTTTGAGTGCTTGCAAGCCGCAATACAGGGAGGTGCAAATTCTGTCTATTTTGGAATCGGCAAGCTGAATATGCGCTCCCACTCCGCAAACAATTTTGCTCCCGAAGATTTGAAAGAAGTGTGCAGGATATGCCGAGAAAACGGGGTAAAATCTTACCTCACACTCAATATTGTGTTGTATGACAATGAGTTGGATGAGATGCGAAATGTGCTTCGCCTCGCATTGGATGCCGGTATCACCGCCGTGATTGCTTCCGATATGGCTGCAATTATGTTTGCCAGAAGCATAGATCTGGAGGTGCACATCTCTACACAGCTCAGTATTTCCAACAGCGAAAGTCTCCGTTTCTACGCGCAGTTTGCCGATGTGATAGTGCTTGCCCGCGAATTGACTCTCTCGCAGGTCAAGGCGATAAAGAAAACCATTGATGAGCAGCAGATTTGCGGCCCATCGGGGAAGTTGTTGCAGATAGAGATGTTTTGCCACGGCGCCCTCTGCATGGCCGTTTCGGGGAAATGCTATCTTTCTCTGCACGAATACAATGCATCTGCCAATCGAGGCTCGTGCTTCCAGCTCTGCCGCCGCGGGTACGAAGTCACCGACCTTGAGACGGGCAACCAACTGGTGGTGGACAACAAATACATAATGTCTCCCAAAGACCTGTGTACCATAGAGTTTATGGACAAGATAATCGATGCCGGCGTCACGGTGTTCAAGATAGAGGGGAGGGCCCGTTCGTCTGAATACGTCAAGACCGTTACCCGTGCCTATCGCGATGCGGCCGATGCCGTTTTGGCCGGAACTTATTCGGCAGAATATGGCGCCGAACTGAAAGAAAGGCTTGCAACTGTCTTTAACAGAGGATTTTGGGATGGATATTACCAAGGGGCACGCCTTGGAGAGTGGAGCTCCGTATATGGCAACAAGGCCACCAGAACCAAGACCTATATCGGCAAGATTACCAATTATTTCGACAAGATATCCGTGGCTGAGGTGCTTGTGGAGACCGGCAAGATTTCGGTAGGGGACAATATCCTCATCTGCGGCCCCACCACCGGAGCGATGGAATACAAGATTTCTGAAATTCGCGTGGATCTCAAAAGCGTCCCCTCCGCCGTCAAGGGCGACCTCTGCTCAATCCCCATCCCCGACCGGCTCCGCCGCAGCGACAAACTCTATCTTTTTCAATAATAAGAAGGACTCACTTGTTTTTATGGAACAATCTTCTTATTTTTGTAACCGTGGTTACCGTAACCGTGGTTACGGTGCAAATATTAAATTATGAGGTTTTACGATAGAAACACAGAAATTGAAGAGCTTAGGCGTATCCAGAAACTTGCCTTCGAGGACTATTCCAAGATGACAATTATTACGGGTCGCAGGAGAATCGGGAAAACAAGTCTCGCGGATAAGGTTTGTGAAGACACTCCGACAGTTTATCTTTTTGTTGCAAAAAAGGCTGAGGCATTATTGTGTGCGGATTTCATTGAAGCAATCAATACTTCTTTGGGCATATACGTCCCGAGTGATGTCACTTCATTTCCCGCTATATTCCGGATGCTTCTGAATGAGTCTCGGGATAAACGGTTCAATGTAATAATAGATGAGTTCCAAAATTTTATCAAGATAAATCCCTCTATTTATAGTGAAATGCAGAACATATGGGACAAACTTCGGAAACAATCCCATATCAATCTGATTGTATGCGGTTCAGCGTATTCATTGATGCACAAAATTTTTGAGGATGAGAAGGAACCTCTGTTTGGCAGACAAGACAACACGTTGCATCTGAGCACTTTCCCCATCGATACCCTAAAGGAGATTTATGCAGACTATTATCCTGAATACACACACGAGGATTTGCTTGCTCTCTATTCTTTTACCGGAGGGGTTCCAAAATATGTGGAGCTTTTTATGGATAACCGCATATTTACGAAAGATGCGATGATAGATTTTATGATTCGGAGGGATTCATATTTCATCGGCGAAGGTAAAAACTTGCTTGTGGAAGAATTCGGCAAGGACTATGCAATTTATTTCTCCATTCTTGGAGCGATATCTTCCGGTACAAACACCCAATCGGATATAGAATCATTGATTGGAGTGGGAATAGGGGGGAATATCAAGCGGCTTGTCGAGGATTATAACATCATTGCCAGGGAAACACCTTTCGGAAGCAAGCCCGCCACAAAGACAATCAGGTATGTAATATGCGATAACTTTTTAACATTCTGGTTTAGATATATTCATAGGAAACAGGCAGTGGTTGAGATTGGTAACTTCCCTCTGCTCAGGAAGATAGTATCAGATGATTACACCACTTTCACCGGCAGAACGCTTGAAATGTACTTTCGGCAGAAGATGAAGGACAGTATGGATTATCAGGCAATCGGCACTTGGTGGGATCCATCCGATAAAGAAAACCAATGTGAAATAGATATTGTATGCATAGATGCTTTGAATGCTTCGAAGGCATACGCTTGGGAAATCAAACGCAATCCTGATAAGTTCAATCGGAAACAACTCTTATTCAAGGTCGAACGCTTGAAGGGAAAAGTTCTCAAAAAATGTGACGTCATCCCCGGGTTTCTTTCTATGGATGATATGTAATTGTAACCTTCCTAAACAAACAGGATTTTATGTAGAACAAAAAAGCCCGGCCGAAGAAGGTCGAGCTTTTGTGTGTCTGTAAGTTCCTCTGTTAGAAGCAATAACGGATTGAAAGACCGATTGCTGCAGTGTAGAGGTCGTGATAGAATGCAGCGGCTTTGCTGCCCAATGCAAGTCCGATTGTAGGGGTAAAGTCGAGTGAAAGCTCCAAAGGAATATTGAAACGATATTCCAAAGCTGCTCTACCGGCAATACCCAAAAAGCCGGTCTTGGCACTGAAAGCGGGAGTACCACCGGTAACACCGACACCTGCATACCAATTCAAGTTACCAGAGCTGGATGAGTTGATGTTCCAAACCCAATCGTGCATAACCCTTACTGTGAGCCCCTGGAATCTTTGGGTACCGAGCTCAACCTGAAGCATAGTTGCATTTGTCAAGTTGTGCTCATAAGTAGCCTCAAGTCCATAGCATCCTCTCAGACCGATTGCGCGTGGCTGTGCATTCGCTGCAATAGCAGTGCA
>JABUTQ010000290.1 GCA_021443605.1 Bacteroidales bacterium
CTGAATGTTACTGTGCCGTTCTCATTTATTTGAGGAGAAACGACCTGGGCTGCTCCAAAGAGAGCCTGCTGAGCTGATGCAGAGATTACCATAAACATCAAGCCGATTGTGAATACAATTTTTTTCATTTTGTGGGTAGTCCGTCAATTTTTGCAAAACAAAATTAAACAAAAGCAAAGCGAAGCGCTTTCACTTGAATACAGATTTCTTTCACTGAAATTCAAGGCGCTTCGCAATATGCTTTAAACGAGGATTATCGCTTAATTTTTTAATGATAATCCGATATTTTGTTTGGAATTTGTTTTGTGGTGTTATTTCCTGTTTGCGTTCAAGACGCGGAAGAAATTGCCGCCCCATATTTTGGCGATATCTTCTTCGGAATATCCTTTTTCGAGAAGTTTTACGGTAATCTGAATCATATCGTTGTCGCCAGCGCACCCCAGCACTCCGCCACCGCCGTCAAAATCTGAACCGATGCCCACGTGATCTATTCCGGCAACTTTCACGCAGTGGTCGATGTGAGCAACGACATCGTTTATATCTGTCTTGGTGCGGTCGGGGCTCATATAGCTCGCAAAGATGCAAACTTGAATCACTCCGCCGTTTGCGGCAAGGGCGCGAAGCTGGTCGTCGTCAAGGTTGCGATTGTGGTCGAAGACAGCCTTTGCTCCTGAATGAGAGCAGAATATCGGCTTTTTGGAGAGCTTTATCACATCCCAGAAGCTGCCAACGCTCGCGTGGCTCATATCAATGAGCATCCCCACGCGGTTCATCTCCTTTACGACTTTTTTGCCGAAAGGGGTGAGACCGAGATTTTCATCTTCTGTTTTTGTACTGGAATGACAGATATCGTTGTCGGAACTGTGGCAAAGGGTGATGTAATTTACCCCCTGGTCATAAAAACGCTTGATGTTCTTAATGTCCTTCCCGATGCCATAGCCGTTTTCAATACCGATGAAGAACGCTCTCTTTCCCTGAGATTTGAGATTCCACGCATCCGCTTCGGTTACGGCGACCCCGGCATAATCGGAATACTTCGCAACTTCTTCGTACACACTCGATACCAACTGCTGGCATTTCTCGACTGCCTTTTGCAGAGAGGCATCGTCCCGCTCCTTCTGGCTGATGAATGCGGCAAGGAACTGGGCATCGAGAGCCCCCTCCTGCATCTTCTGGATATTCACCATATTGTCTTTTCTCAGACCGAGAGAATAACCTCCCCGGCTCCACCAAAGGGGAGCATCTGTGTGAGTGTCAATGGAAATTATTCGAGAATGGATCTCTTTTGCCTTCTTGTAAGTGGCGGCACGCTCTACAAATGCGGTGAAGAACTTGAGAGCATTTTTATCGCCGGCAGCAGCGTTGATTTCGGGATGCCACTGCACCGCCATAATGCTCTTGATTGGATAAGCCTCCACTGCCTCCGGGATGCTGTCAGTGCTCCAGGCGGTGATTTTCAACCCGGGAGCGAGCTTCTTTATCCCCTGATGGTGGCGGCTGTTCACGCCGAGAGTATTCTCTCCAAAAATCCTATACACTTCTGTATCAGGTATTAAAGAAACACTATGTGCCGGCACGAGGCTGTTTTCAAGTTGCGAATGTTTGATATCTGAAGGCTTCTGTGACGGCAAATCCTGATAAAGGGAGCCGCCGAGAGCCACGTTTATTATCTGCAGTCCGCGGCACACTCCTAAGACGGGAATGTTGCGGTCTATCGCCTTTTTCAGGAGCATCAGCTCGTAGCTATCACGAGCATCGTTCACTTTGCCGCACTTGGGATCCTTTTCCTCTCCATAATAAGAAGGTGCAATATCCTCTCCGCCGGACATCATAAGCCCGTCGAGCAAATCGAGAGTGTTGTTGAGCAAAGTGGGGTCTTGCGTCTCGGGCAAAATCAGAGGGATGCCACCCGCAAGCTCTATAGAGCGAGTGCAGGTGCCTTTCATCGTGTTGGAGACGCTCACGCCGATAATTGGTTTGTGAGAATTGTCCAACTTGCTGATACTGTCTGTCGAAGAGTATAATTTTTGCAAGTAGGGAGAATAGATGGATGGAGCGGAGCGTTGTGCGGAAACGGAAAGGGGAATGGCAACCGCAGCCGCAAATGTTGTCAAAATTCGTAAGATATTCATAGTTAAGATTTGTTATATTGACGATGTTACACAAAGATATTCTAAAAAAATGAATTTTTTTTGATACATTTCGACGTTTTCTGCATCTATATAATAGAAGGTAAAATTTTTAATCATTATGAAGGCAAAACTCCTATTGGCGACATTACTGACAGCATTCTTGGCAATCGGATGCCAAAAGCTTGACAATGAATCACTTTGGGGCACTTGGGCAAGACAGTACGAAGATGAGAGAATCTCGGAAGATAGTTTTATCACATATCTCATCTATCCCGAAGGGAGATGTATCAAGGAGGTATATCACGCTTTGGCAATCCCTTCCGAAGCCAAGGTAGAGGTTGTGGGAACTTGGAAATTATCCGGCACCAAATTGAATATGACTTTCCCCAACAGCTACGACAGCTACGACATCGCAAAATACACCTACGACAAGATGTGGGCGAGGGAAGGATTCATATTCAGGCGGATTGAAAATCGTAATTGAAAGCACTCCTGAAACAAGCATACGAAAAGCACGGAGCACAACTTTTGGCGATATGCAGGCGGTATTCACCCGATATGCATACTGCCGAGGATATGTTCCAAGAGGGCTTTTTGTCTGCATTCAGAGCGGCAGACTCGTTTCGAGGGAAGGGTGAGGCGGAACTTTTCGGTTGGTTGAGGACAATAATGGTGAACACCTGCCTAATGAAGGTAAGAAAGAGGGATCTGATTCAGGAAAGTGCTGATATAGAAGATTTTGAAGATTCAATCATTGACGAAGGGACGATCGGGAAGCTTGACTCGGAGGCCCTTTTTGAGATGATTTCTTCCCTTCCGGCAGGAGAACGAACGGTTTTCAATCTCTTTGTTTTTGAGGAGATGAGCCATAAGGATATTGCAAAAAGGCTCGGGATTACGGAACGGGCATCGATAAGTAAGATGTATAGGGCAAAGGCGCTCCTTGCCGAAATGATACAGAACAAAAATGATGAAAAATAACAACTGGATAAAATCGCTGAAGGATAAGGTTGAGGATGGCAGCACGCTCCCCAAGCCGACGGTGTCGTGGGAGAAACTGGAGGGGGAAATGGACCGCATAGCCCGCAGACGTAAAGTGTGGAAGGTTGTGGGTGGAGTTTGCGCCACCGCCGCCGCAGTGTTGTGCGCGTTCATGCTGATAGACATACCGCAGGAGACAAATAGGATCCATATTATTGAGAATGGAGAAGTTGTGACTACTGCGGAGAGTATTCGTCATTCTGAGCGTCAGCGAAGAATCTCCACGGATGAGCCCCGTCATTCTGAGCGTCA
>JABUTQ010000153.1 GCA_021443605.1 Bacteroidales bacterium
TTCATACAGAGCCGAATAATCGTTTCCTTTGTCGGTCCCTCCCAAAATGAGTACTACCGGAGTATTGACACATTCGAGGGCGTACCAGGTGGAGTTTACGTTTGTGGCTTTCGAGTCGTTGATATAAGTCACGCCACCGATGGAGAGAACTTTCTCCATCCTGTGCTCAACCCCCTTGAAAGTCATAAGCGCTTCCCTTATGGTCTCATTCGTTATGTTCATCACCTTACCTGCAATGGCTGCGGCCATCGAGTTGTAGATGTTGTGTTTCCCCTTGATTGATATTTCGTCTATAAAAAATTCGCAAGTTTCATTTTCGGTCTTTACAATCATCTTGTCGTCAAGCAGATACGCTCCCTGTTCAACCGTGGTGTTTTGGGAGAAGGGAAACTTCTTTGCCTGAAGGACAATCTTGTTGAGGTTTTCCATCGTAATTTCGTCATCAGAGCAGAAGATGAAGCAATCATCCTTTGACATATTCCTCGTGATGCGGAACTTTGCGTTGATGTAATTCTGCATAATATGACCGTAGCGGTCGAGATGATCAGGCGTAATGTTCAGAAGTACAGCGATATCTGCCTTGAAATCATACATTCCGTCGAGCTGGAAGCTTGAAAGTTCAAGCACATATATGTCATGTTTTTCAGTGGCGACCTGAAATGCGTAGCTCTTTCCGATATTTCCTCCAAGCCCCACGTTGAGCCCTGCGCTCTTGAGCAGATGATATATGAGTGAAGTGGTTGTCGTCTTGCCGTTGCTGCCGGTGATGCAAATCTTCTTTGCGGTGTCGAATTTTCCCGCAAACTCTATCTCAGAGATTACGGCGATATTCCTTCTGTATGCCTCTTCAATCAGCGGAGCAGTCTCGGGGATGCCCGGGCTCTTTATAATTATGGATGCATTCAGAATCTTGTCCCGGGTGTGACCGCCCTCTTCGTATGCGATACCATATTGCTCAAGGGTTTTCTTTGCTCCTTCTTTAAGTGTGGACATATCGGAAAGGAAAACGTCGAATCCTTTTACCTTTGCCAAAACGGCCGAACCTATGCCGCTCTCACCTCCGCCCAATACAGCTATTCTTTCCATAATTACCTGATTTTCAACGTTACAATTGTTAATACTGCTAAAATTAATGATACAATCCAAAAGCGTACGGTGATCTTAGCCTCCGGCATTGCCCTTTTGGGTGAGCCAATCAACGCTTCGATTCCCTCTTTCTGGAAGTGGTGGTGCAGTGGAGTCATCTTGAAGACTCTCTTTCCGACACCGTATTTTTTCTTTGTGTATTTGAAATAATATCTCTGGATTATCACCGAGAGGCTCTCTACCAGGAAGATACCGCAAAGAATCGGTATGAGGAGCTCTTTTCTGATAAGGAGAGAACATACTCCGATGATTCCGCCCAATGCAAGGCTTCCCGTATCCCCCATAAATACCTGTGCCGGGAAGGCGTTGTACCAAAGGAAGCCGACCAGCGCCCCCACGAATGCGGCCATATAAACCGCAATTTCCCCACTGTTGGGAAGATACATTATATTAAGGTAATCGGCATATCCCGAGTGCCCCGACAGATACGCCAAAATTCCGAGCGTCACGCCGATGATTGCGCACACGCCCGAGTTGAGGCCATCGAGCCCATCGGTCAGGTTGCTTCCGTTCGAGCAGGCAGTGATGATGAAAATCACTATCAGGATATAAAGGATATTTGTGAAAATATCTCCCAATTTTCCTTTGAACGGAGATAACCAGCTGTAATTGAACTCGTTATTCTTTACAAACGGGATAGTCGTCTTGATATTCCCTTCCCTGAATGATGGATGCGGCGTGGTGTCACTTGTCTGCTGGATGACAGTTTCAGCTGTTTTGGTCTCCTTTATAACACTCTGCGGGCTCAGGCTGATTGTCAGTCCCACGAGAAGCCCCAAAATCACTTGTCCGATAATCTTGTGCCTCCCGCTCATCCCGTTCTTGTCGTGTTTGAATACTTTGATATAATCATCCGCAAAGCCGAGAATTCCAAGCCAAAGGGTAGATATCACAAGAAGTATAGTGTTGACATTCTTGAAGTTGCCGAAAAGGAGGATGGGAATCAAGATAGACAGGATGATAATCACTCCACCCATTGTCGGAGTCCCTTTCTTGCTCATCTGCCCCTCAAGGCCGAGATCCCTAATCTCTTCTCCAATCTGCTTTTTCTGGAGGAGAGCGATGATTTTCTTGCCGGCAATCAAGGATGTCAGAATCGCTATTACGATGCAGCAGATCACCCTGAAGGAGATATACTGCATCAATCCTATTCCCGCGAAATCGCTACCCGTGCTCTTGAGATATTCGAATAAATGATATAACATGGTATATTACAATTCTTTAAGTGCTTCTGATATAACTTCTTTGTCGTCAAAATGATATTTTGTCTCTCCGATTATCTGATAATCTTCGTGCCCTTTGCCCGCTACAAGGATTATGGCTCCGGCCGGAGCGAACATCAGCGCTGAGCGAATCGCCTCTTTCCGGTCTGTGATGCTGACGGTTTTCTTTGCAGCAGAAACGGGGATTCCAACCTTAATCTCATCTATGATGCTCTGCGGATCCTCTTTGCGGGGATTATCCGAAGTGATTATCACCTTGTCGGCATATTTTGCGGCGATTGCAGCCATTTCGGGACGCTTTGTCTTGTCCCTGTTACCGCCGCAGCCGAATACACAGATAAGTTCGTGTCCCTTACCTGCCTCTTGTAGCGTTTTGAGTACATTTTCAAGAGCATCCGGAGTGTGGGCGTAATCGACGACTGCCGTAAGGTCTTTCCCTCCGCGGAGATATTCCAGCCTCCCGGCCACGGCGTGGAGGTCGCTGATTGCCGTGAGCACCTCTTCCTTGTCAGCCCCCAAAAGCATTGCCGCAGAATAGACTGCAAGGACATTATAGGCGTTATGACTCCCGATAAAACGGCTCCACAAAGAGATGCCGTCTATCTTCAGAAGCATCCCGTCCAAGGTCTCTTCCATAATCCTGCACTTGAAATCGGCCGATTTCTTGCAGGAATAGCGACAAACCTTCGCCTGCGTGTTTTGAACCATCACCATCCCGTTCTTGTCATCCACGTTCACGAGGGCGAAAGCCTCTTTGGGAAGTCCGTCGAAGAATCTCTTCTTGCACCTGATATAGTTCTCGAAAGTCTTGTGATAATCAAGATGGTCGTGTGTCAGATTGGAGAAGATTCCCCCTTTGAAAACAAGTCCGGCAATACGGTCTTGGTCAATCGAGTGTGAACTGACTTCCATAAAACAATATTCGCATCCGGCATCTACCATTTGTGACAGGAGCATATTCAGCTCCACGGGGTCGGGGGTGGTGTGTTCGGTGTGATATTTTTTGTCACCGATATAATTTGCGATTGTGGAGATGAGTCCGCAGCAATATCC
>JABUTQ010000210.1 GCA_021443605.1 Bacteroidales bacterium
CCTTACATAGACAAGGTGCTTTTCGTGGTGGACCGCAAAGACCTTGATTACCAGACAATGAAGGAGTACAACCGCTTCGAGGAGGGGGCTGCCGACGGCAACAGCTCTACCGCCGTGCTCCAGCGCCAGCTCGAGGACAGAGACGGAAAAGGGGCGTACCACGATTATCGCATTATAGTCACGACCATTCAGAAACTTTCCATCTTCGTTCAGAAAAACCCGAAGCACCCCGTGTTCCAGAAAAGAGTCGTGATAATCTTCGACGAATGCCACCGCAGCAACTTCGGCGACATGCATGCCGCAATCGTCAAGAATTTCAAGAAATACAACCTCTTCGGCTTCACCGGCACTCCGATATTCGCAGCCAACTCCTCTTCGGGCGGAAGTTTCAACCTCAAGACCACCGAGCAGGCATTCGGTGACAAGCTGCACACCTACACGATTGTTGACGCTATCAACGATGAGAATGTGCTGCCGTTCCGCATAGATTATGTAAATACCGTCCGTGCGAAGGACAACATTTTCGACAAGGAAATTTCGGCCATTGACCGCGAGCGAGCCCTGGCAGCACCGGAGCGGGTGACGGAGGTCGTGCGTTATATACTCGATAATTTCGACCGGAAGACACAAAGGGGCTCGGCGTATTCGTTCCGCGCTCTGAAAAATATCAAAGAGGTCGCAACCAAGCGGGAAACAAAAGAGGAAAAGGTGGAGCAGCGTCTGCTCGGATTCAATGCCATCTTCGCCGTCGCCTCTATCCCAATGGCTAAGGCATATTACAATGAGTTCAAGAATCAGCAGTCTGAACTCCCTGAGTCTCAGAGACTAAAGATTGCCACAATTTACAGTTACGGGGCCAACGAAGAAGAGATAGACGGCCTTCTTGCAGAAGAAAATCCCGAAAGCACCACCCGCCTCGACCAGCAGAGCCGCGACTTCCTTGAGGGGGCGATTGCAGACTACAATGCCTGTTTCTCAACAAATTACGACACCTCCTCCGACAAGTTCCAAAACTACTACAAAGACTTGTCATTGAGGATGAAGAACCGCCAGGTCGATTTGCTGATTGTGGTCAATATGTTCCTTACCGGCTTTGACGCCACCACGCTGAATACTCTTTTTGTCGATAAGAACCTCAAGCAGCACGGGCTGATACAGGCATTCTCCCGCACCAACCGAATACTCAACTCAGTCAAGAAGTTTGGCAACATAGTCTGTTTCAGAGACTTGCAGAAAGAGACCGACGATGCGATAGCTCTCTTCGGAGACAAGGACGCGAACAGTATCGTCCTTATGAAGGACTTCCACTCATACTACAACGGCTTCAATCAGAACGGCAGGCACCACCCCGGATACAAGGAGATAGTCGAGCGGCTGACCACTGAGTTCTCTCTTGATGAGCAGATTATGGGCGAGAAGGCTGAAAGGGATTTCATTGTCCTTTTTGGCAGCCTGCTCCGCGTGCGGAACATTCTGGGTACCTTCGACCAGTTCGAGGATCAACAGATTCTTTCCGAGGGAGAAATGCAGGATTATACCAGCCGTTACTTGGACCTGAAGGAGAAATGGCGTCCCCGTAACAAGGGCGAAAAGGAGATAATCAACGACGATCTCGTCTTTGAAATGGAACTGATACGCCAGGTTGAGGTCAATATCGACTATATCCTTATGCTCGTTCAGGAGTACCACGAGAGCAATTGCGAGAACAAGGAGATCCTTACAAGTATCTCAAAAGCAATCAGTTCCAGCGAACGTCTGCGCAGCAAGAAGGAGCTGATAGAAGAGTTTTTATCGAGTGTGAATGCCGCTACCAATGTGGAAGAAGAGTGGGGCAATTATGTCCGGCAGCAGAAGGCCGCCGACCTTGCGGAGATAATCTCTCAAGAGAACTTGAAAGCCGAAGAGACAGAACGCTTTGTGGAGAGCGCCTTCCGCGACGGCTCACTGCGCACCACCGGTACCGACATAGACAGGATTCTTCCCGCTATGTCCCGCTTCGGCGGCGGCAACCGCCAGGAAAAGAAGGCCGGCGTGATAGAGAAACTGAAGAAGTTCTTCGACAAATATCTCGGGATCGTTTAGGCGCTGTAACAAATTTTGTACAATAGAAACAAAATTTGTATCTTTACCGGGCATAAATAAGAAAAACGATGAGTGAAATAATCGAAAGGCTCAGGAAATTGCGTATCGAGTCCGGCATAAGCCAAAGCGAAATGGCGAATCTTCTTGAAGTTTCAAGAAGCTTGTATGCTCTTGTAGAGACAGGGAAGAGGCATCTGTCCCCTGAGCTTAAAAGTAAGATTATCAATCGTTTCCCGTCTCTTGTCAATGAAGGGTCAGTGGGATTGCTCTGTGATCCCGGGGTGTCATACCAATCGTTGAACCTGGGAGAAGCAAACCTTGCATCCCTTTTGGGCGATGTTGACAAGGGAAAAGATGTCGTTCTTTCATTTGCGGGACGCCATTACCGTATCTTGCCGGTGGAATCTCCAACCGACAAGGCTCTTGCCGAGTTGTGTGGCACTTGGGAGGATGGCAGCACATCAGACGAAATGATAAAATTTTTGCGTGAGAGCAGGAGTCAGGTGCGAAAACCGGTCGAGCTATGAAATATCTTTTGGACACGAATATATGGATTCATCTTTCCAAAGGGCAATATGGAATAGATGAAAACATCAGACGGATAGGTATCGGGAATTGCTATATCAGTGAAATAAGCCTGTTGGAACTGCTTTACGGGGCAGAGTGCAGTGACAGAAAGGAGTCCGCAATGAAATGGATAGATGCTCTGGAACGCAATGTAAAAGTGCTGCCGATAAGCAAGTCTTTGAGGCAATTCTGCTCTCGGAAAGCGTCTCTGCGCAGGGAAGGCAGGCTTATAGATGACTTTGACTTGCTGATTGCCGCCACCGCAATGGTTTATGATTGCATCTTGGTTACGGAGAACACCCGGCACTTCAATCGTATCGAAGGGCTTCGGACAGAAAACTGGGTAAAGCGTTAGACCCCTGGCGGTTGCTACGTATCAATCAGAAAGCCGAGGGAACGTAATTTTGCGAAGATTATCGAAAGATGGCTCTTCTCTATCAACACCTTGTATCCTTCCACTTTTATAGTGTGCGCAAGTATGTAAGAATCAGTGGAAAACGCTTGCAATAGGTCTTTGCGAGACGGGTCTATCTTGTAAAGGACATAGGTTGCCAAACTGCAGGCACTCAGCCCTCCGCTCTTGGCCTTGACTTTTTTGAAAAAATCTTGCCAGATATCGGGCAGTGCGTTTTTGGGAGATACCACAGATTTGAAGAAGGATATCTTCGAATCTATCTCGATGCCGCTTCGGCAATTTTTCAGGAATGAGGCCTCAGTCATTACATAACGCCCGCCACCGAGCGGCTCCATCACGTC
>JABUTQ010000304.1 GCA_021443605.1 Bacteroidales bacterium
GCGGCTTGCGCGATTATGCCGGCAGTATTTGCATTCGGAATCACTCCGGGACAGGGTCCGGGCCTTGTGTTCGTGACACTTCCGCACATCTTTGAGAAACTGCCTCTCGGTGGAATCATTGCGATTCTCTTCTTCCTTGCCCTCTTCATCGCAGCAATCACATCGTCCATCTCTCTGTTGGAAGTTGTGATAGCAGCAATGATTGAGCAGATGAAGATGTCCCGCAAAAAAGCTGTTGTCATTGCGACCACGGTAATATTCTCTTTAAGCATTCTGTGCTCTCTGTCACAGGGAGTTCTTGGGAATTTCAAACTCTTCGGTTTCAATTTGTTCGACCTCTTCGATTATATCTCAGCAAATATCCTGATGACGTTGGGAGCGCTGTTCGTAGTACTGTTCGTAGGTTGGAAACTCGGCAAGAGCAACATCAAGGACGAGTTGTCGAATGGTGGCAATATCAGGATTCCGAAATGGCTTTTCAATACGCTCTATGCGATTATCCGCTATCTTGCCCCGATAGTGATTATTATCATCTTCCTGGCCGGAATATTGTCGTAGCATTTTTTCGGGTTCATTCTTGGGAAATCGCCCAACTCCGATTATCTTTGCAAGTTATTAACTACAAAGCAAAGATATGTCACTCAAATGCGGAATAGTAGGGTTGCCCAACGTGGGAAAATCCACGTTGTTCAACTGTATCAGCTCTTCAAAGGCGCAGTCTGCAAATTTTCCATTCTGTACCATCGACCCGAACGTGGGTTCAACCAATGTCCCCGATGACAGGCTCCTGCAGCTTGAAAAGCTCGTAAAGCCAAAGAGGGTTGTCCCTGCCACGGTGGAGATTGTGGATATAGCCGGTCTGGTGAAGGGAGCCAGCCACGGTGAAGGGCTTGGGAACCAGTTCCTTGCCAACATCCGTGAGACAGATGCGATTCTCCACGTGCTCCGTTGCTTCGACGATGGGAACATCGTACACGTCGATGGTTCGGTAGATCCCGTCAGGGATAAGGAGGTTGTGGATATGGAGCTCCAGATTAAGGATTTGGAGACTGTTTCAAACCGCATTGAAAAAGTGCGCAAACAAGCCACCACCGGTGGAGACAAGCAGGCAAAAAGGTTGCTTTCCATTCTGGAACGCTACAAGGAAGTGCTGGAGCAAGGGAAAAATGCCCGCACAGTTCAATTCGATAATCCTGAAGATGAAAAACTTGCAAAAGAATTATGCCTTTTGACAAACAAAAGGGTGCTCTATGTCTGCAACGTTGACGAGAACTCCGCAAAAGGCGGCAACCAATATACGGAAGCCGTTGCAAAGGCCATTGAAAGCGAAGATGCCGGGATGATGATAATAGCAGCCAAGATCGAGGCGGAGATTGCAGAGCTCGACAACTACGAAGAGAGGCAGATGTTCCTCGAAGAGATTGGGCTTGAACGCTCCGGTGTCGAACGCCTCATCCAAGCCGCCTATTCACTTTTGAACCTCCAGACATATTTCACCGCAGGCGAGCCGGAAGTGCGCGCCTGGACCATCAACAAGGGAGACAAGGCCCCGAAGGCAGCCGGTGTGATTCATACCGATTTTGAAAAAGGGTTCATCCGCGCCGAGGTGATAAAATATGACGATTATATCCATTACGGGAGCGAAGCCGCCTGCCGTGCCGCCGGCCGTCTGAACAGCGAAGGGAAAGAATACGTGGTGCAGGACGGCGACGTAATGCACTTCTTGTTTAATGTATAAAAAATTGAAAATTAAATATTTATGAAAATGAAACGTTTATTTGTATGTTTCGCGGCAATGGCACTTTTCGCAGGTTGCTCACAAAAGCAGATGCAGCCGGTGGCAGCGCCTACCTGGTATGCCAACGAAACTTATTTCCAGGAAAAGAATTCTCTGTATGTGGATCTTCCTCTCGACAAAAGCAGAATCGTGATGTTCGGAGACGACATTGCAGACCGCGGAGAGTGGCTGATGTTCTACGGCGACACAGTGATGCGCAACCGTGGAATCGCCCTTGAGGGGACCGAACACTCACTTTACAGAATCGACAATATTGCATCTTACAAACCTGCGAAGATTTTTGTATCGACCGGTATGCGTGACGTGCTCCGTACAGATTCACCCATACCTGCGGAAGTGTCGGCAGAAAACATCAAGGAATTGTTTGCCCGCGCCGCCACCATCTCACCCGAGACCGAGCTCTATTTCATGAGCATTATCCCCAATGGTTTGATGAATGCGGAGCAAGTTGCAAAGGCTGCAAAAATCAACGAACTCGTGAAGGCCGGGGCAAAGGGATACAAATACATTGATGTCACAACTCCTCTTGTCGGGAGCAATGGTATCCTCGGAGAGCCTTACTGCTGGGACAAATTCAACCTCAATGGAGCAGGATATGAAGTACTTGCAAAGACTCTCGAGCCTTATGTAGGTAAGACTGCCCTCAACAAGGCTGCCGACAGAGAATATCCCGAGCAGTTTGCCCATTACAAGAATCGCGTGTCGATTTTCAATTCACTTCCAAAAACCGCAATGCCCGTCGTGATGCTTGGCAACAGCTTGACAAACAATGGTCCGTGGTATGAACTTCTCCCCTTCAACTGTCTCAATCGCGGTATCAGCGGAGACCACGTAGAGGGGATTTACAACCGCCTCGATGACGTAATCGAGCAGCAGCCCGCCACAATCAACCTCCTTTCAGGTTTGAACGATTTCATCGACAACAGCGACAGGACCCCGGCACAAGTTTGGAAGTCATATGAGAAACTGATTGAAAAAATCACCAAGGAACTTCCCAATACTCAGCTTGTTGTATTCTCAACTCTCCCTGTCAACCCCATCACGAAGTTTTATGACGGCATCAATGAGAAAGTGGCCGAACTCAACAAATATCTCTCTTCCGGCACTCAGCAACATAAATATATTTTCATCAATCTTGCAGAAAAGCTGATGGATGAAAACGGAGATCTCGACGCAAAATATACTTTCGACGGAATACACCTTTCTGCAGACGGATATTTCGTTTGGGCAGCAATGATTTTGTCGGATCCGACTCTTCCCTATTATCTGAACTTTATGGATAGAATGAATCAATAATAATTGATTAAATATGTATAGAACACATACTTGTGGCTGTTTAAGGCTCGAAAACGCAGGAGAGAAAGTCACTCTTGCAGGATGGATTCAGAGAATCCGCAAAATGGGTGGAATGAGCTTCATTGATCTTCGCGACCGCTATGGCATCACCCAGCTGGTAATCAACGAGAACACCCCCGCAGAGGTGAGGGAAATGCCTCTGGGACGAGAATATGTAATTCAGGTTGTGGGGTTAGTTGCTGAACGCCAGAGCAAGAACAACAAGATAGAAACAGGTGATATTGAGGTACTTGTAGAAAATATCAAGGT
>JABUTQ010000244.1 GCA_021443605.1 Bacteroidales bacterium
TCGGTTAAGGCTCTGCTCCCGTTTTCGTTTGACAATCTGGAATAAAAAAAGGGTAAGCTGAATATATCGCACCGCTACGACCGCCTACCCTTGCTGCCTTCCGGCCCTGGGGGAGTTCAGCGGGAGCTGGTCGTATATGACTTACCCGGGTGCAAATGTAGTCAATATTCTTTCTTATACAAAAAAAATAGTTGCCATAGTTGATATTATGGATAAAATGAAAATAGCTGTTGGATTGTCTGGAGGGGTGGATTCATCTGTTGCCGCCCTGCTGCTGAAAGAGGCCGGACACAATGTGATTGCGATATTTATGCGCAACTGGAATGATACCACAGGAACGCTGCACGGAGAGTGCGAATGGGAAGAGGATGAGGCTGTTGCAAGGATGGTGGCCAAGAAGATAGGGATTCCGTTCTATTTTGTGGATTTGAGTGAGACATATCGTCGCAATGTGGTGGATTATATGTTCAACGAATATGAAAAGGGGCGCACTCCCAATCCGGACGTGCTGTGCAACAGTGAGATAAAGTTTGATGCTTTCTTGAAATATGCCCTTGAGCTCGGAGCCGATTATGTCGCTACCGGCCATTATTGCCGCAAAGAGCAGTTTGAAGATGAAAGCGGCAATATGGTTTATCGTCTTCTTGCCGGCACTGACCCAAACAAGGATCAAAGTTATTTTCTTTGCCAGCTTACGCAGGAGCAGTTGTCAAAGGCGATATTTCCCATAGGCGACATCCTCAAACCAGAGGTTCGCAGACTTGCCCGTGAAGCGAATCTGCCGAGTGCCGAAAAGAAAGACTCCCAGGGAATCTGTTTTGTTGGCAAGGTGGACCTTCCGCTGTTCCTTCAGCAGAAACTGAAAGCGAAAGAGGGGGATGTCGTGGAGATTTTCAAGGATTTCTATAAAGGATTGCCGGAAAAGAAAACACTTGAAGAGCTTGCGGAACCCATTGTATATCAGAAGAGTGACGGGAAAGTGATAGGTCGTCACCAAGGGGCACAGTACTATACTATCGGTCAGCGGAAGGGACTCGGAATAGGCGGTCATGTCGAGCCGACATTCATCATAGAGACCGATATAGAAAACAATGTGATATATGTGGGTGAGGGGCAGAATCATCCAGGATTATACCGGAAGGCATTGTTCATAAACGCCGACGAAGTGCATTGGATTCGTCCCGATTTGCAAATGTCCGTTGGAGAGGAGCGAGATTATCTTATCAGGATAAGGTATCGTCAACCGCTGCAAAAAGGGCGTCTGATATGTCGCGAAAACGGGATGTTCATCCTCTTTGATGAGCCGCAGCGCAGCATTACCGCCGGCCAGTTTGCCGCCTGGTATTCCACAGATGGGGAACTGATAGGAAGTGGAGTGATTAACAGATAGTTACAAAGCAGCTATGAAGAATATCAAACTATTTTTTTGCCTTTTCGCGGTTGTGATAGCCTTGCCTGCGTGCGATACCGAAGAGAAGCCGTTTGACGAAGGGAAAAGCGACAAGGCGGTGGTGACGGCAGTCAACTTCACCATATCGGACAATCCCGGGCTGCAATCGGCTTCCTCCGGGCACAGTATGGGGAATATCTGGTATGTCTCCGTCTTGACTTCGGATTTGTCAAGCCTTAAACCAAGTTTCACAACTGTAGATGGGGGGATTGTGATGCACGACGGCAAAGATGTGACAGATGGCAGCACAGCGATAGATTTCACTAAGATTCAGAAGTTTACGGTAGTTTCGGAATCTGGTAAAAAATCGGCTGATTTTGAGGTATATGTGCAGTCCGGTAACGACAAGATAGATTATAAGGTCTATGATTTTATGCGCAAATACGACATCCCCGGCGTGAGTGTCTCGGTGATGAAAGGGGAGGAGGTGATATATTCAAAAGGATACGGCTTTGCAATATCGGGCAATGGTGACGGCAGGGTGCCGGCCACAGAAAATACCCTGTATCGTATCGGCAGTATGTCAAAACAGTTTACCACACTCTGTATTATGACTTTATACGAAAGGGGATTGCTGGATATAGACGATAAAGTGTTCGGAGCAGGGGGGATTCTGAATGAACAATTCCCCGGTGTGACCGGTCCGAAGGCGACTATCACCATCCGTAATCTGTTGCAGCACAACAGCGGATTTCCCACTTCTCCCGACCCGATGTTCAGCAGTATCCGCGACGGAAAATCTCTGGACGACCTCATCCGATATGTCTTGGAGCAGAATCTTGAGAACGATCCCGGTTCAAAATACAACTATTACAATATGGGCTTTGGGATGTTGGGCCGTGTGGTTGAGGTGGTAAGTGGTAAACCCTATGAACAATTTCTCAAGGAAGATGTCCTTGCGAAGATGGGAATAGACGACATCCACGTGGGGGGAGCACTCGCCGACCGCCGTCCGAACGAGGCGGTATATTATTCACAGTCAGGCACTGACGGCTATGCAAATCCTATGAAAGTGATAGCCGCAGCCGGTGGGATAATCGCCTCCACAGAGCAGCTTATGAAGGTGCTTGCCCATATCGACGGTGCAGATGGCGTGCCCGACATCTTGAAAAAGGAGACTCTCGATTTGATGTATAATTCCCCTTCTCCAAACTATGCCAGATACAGCCTCGGCTGGAGAATCGGACACAATCTCTATCCGCAGGGGCATTATCACGCCGGAAATCTTGCCGGAACCACTGCAATATGGGTAGGTGGCAGTTTGGGAATGAGTGCAGCCCTGCTGTGCAATTCGAGAAGCTATCTGTCTGATGCTTCCGGTGATTTTGATGATGCATATTATATACTTATCGGTCAGATAATTGACTTTTTTAGATAGAAAAATCTGAATGTTCGACGTTATAGTGATAGGAGGAGGTGCGGCTGGTATGATGGCTGCAATCAAGGCTGCTGAAGCGGGCGCATCTGTTGCCCTTTTGGAGAAAAATGAATTTTGTGGCAGGAAGATAGCTGTTACCGGAAAGGGGAGATGTAATATCACAAATACCAAGAAATGGCCTGAATTTGAGACTCATATCCATCCGAAAGCTTCGTTCTTAAAGCCGGCCTTCATGAATTTTTCCAACATTCGATTGATAGAATATCTCAATGAGATTGGATTGGAAACGATTGTCACTCAGGGAGAAAGAGTGTTCCCACAATCTATGCGGGCTATGGATGTCACCAAGGTTCTGGTTTCAAGATTGCTTGCTCTCGGGGTTACGCTGATGCGTTGTTTTGAAGTTTTTCATATCGACAAGGATGATTTTGGGGTTTTTCACGTCTCCGGCCATAAAAGTGACGGCCGCTATATGAAGACCGAAGTGCAATATTCCAAGTCTCTGATTGTTGCAACCGGAGGATTGTCATATAAAGCGACGGGCTCCACAGGTGATGGATACCATTT
>JABUTQ010000247.1 GCA_021443605.1 Bacteroidales bacterium
AACGGATTTTTGAGATATGTCTCCGCAGTCTTTTCGGGACGGTTGAGATAGCCGCGAGAGACTTGCGGGCCTGATGCCCATAACTCGCCGAGAGCCCCAATCGGCACTCTGCATCCATCTGTCCCGACCACATAGAGATGGAAATTGTCGAGAGCCTTGCCCACGGGGATTCGGGCGCGTCTGTTGTTTTGGTCAAGGGGGAACGTAGTTGTAAAGATGGTACATTCCGTGGGACCATAGACATTCATCAAACTATATCCTTCGGGAGCATCAAGGGGCACGAGAGTCTCTCCGCCAAGCATCAGATATCTCAATGAAGCCGGAGGGGTGAGTGTGGTCGCATACATTCTGGCCAGCTGCGTGGTCATAAAGATGTGCGTAACGCAATTATCTCTGTAATAATCATTTATCTGGTCAAGATTCAGACGAATACTGCTCGGAACGATACACATTGTAGCCCCTGTCGTAAGTGGAGAATATAGATCCATCATGTGGGCATCAAAACCGTAGCTTGCGTATGCAGCTACCACATCACCGGCCTTCAGACCAAGATTACGGTGATACCACGCCACGAATGCGCGGATATTCTTATGCTCGATGACCGCCCCTTTCGGGGTGCCGGTAGAGCCTGAAGTATAGAGGATGCATAGGGCATCTTCCGGGGAAATCGAAACTTTGCATTCACCCTTTGCAAGAGAAGATATATCTTTAGTCAAGAGGATATCACCTGAAAAACCCGCAACGAGCCCCACAAGGTCTTCATCTCCGATGAGCAACTTGGCTCCGGCATCCTGCACCATAAACTGCAGACGGTCTGCAGGATAAGTGAAGTCGAGGGGCTGATATGCCGCCCCGCTCTTGAGCACGCCGAGAGCTGCGATTGCCATATATGGATTTCGCTCCACAATGATGGCCACAACATCCCCCTTCCCTATTCCGCGGCTTGAGAGATATGTTGCAACCCGGTCTGAGATGTCGTCAAGCTCTGAGTATAAAAGACTCTCTTCTCCACAGACAACTGCCTTATTTTCAGGATATTGTTTTGCAGCTTTGAGAAACATCTCCACGACATTCTCTTTGGAATCATATTCATATTCGGCCTCAAAATTGAAAGAATCCAAAGCTTTAAGCTGGTTTTCGGGGATGGGAAGAGAATCTTTCAAGGTGCCTGACGAAAGGGCATCGATGGTTGCAGCGACCACCTCAGCGAAAGCCTGCATAAACTCTTCGGTGTAGAGGGCGGAATCGTATTCCATCTTCACGTATGCGCCATCCTCATCATCTTCTATCAACAACATAATCTCAACCTTCGGAAAACGCTGCTCAATCTCCCTGAATTTGACGGCACTGCCATCGACATTCATATTTTCTATGAGCCCCAACTGGTATGCATACATAAATCTCGGCTTGAAGCCGTAGTCCTCAACAATCTGTGCAAGGGGATAACTGTCGTGGTCCAAAGTCTCCTGCATCACCGTTGTGGCATCTTGAATGAGCTGCGCGATATCGGTGTGGGGTTTCAGAAGAGCGGGCATCGATTTTACCATCATACCAACGGTGCCGCCGGTCTGGACATTGCCACGTCCTGTAGTAACGACGCTGAAAAGGACCTGCTCCATTCCGCTGTATGCCGCGGCCACTTTTGCCACGGCCGCAAGGCAGAGTGATGCCGGAGTGCCGTTTTCTGCCTTTGCCTTGGCTTCCAAAGCCTTGAAGTCGAATCTCGCAATCACCTGTTTGGCAAGATGGGCATCGGTGCCGTTGAGAGAATAGGGAATGTCCACGCTCCCCTCATCAGCATTGGCGAACATATTGTCGAAATACTCCTTGTCTTTGGCACATGCCTCGCTCGCAAGGTATTCCTTCTCGTCCAAACAATAATCAAAATATGTATATGCCTCTTTTTCAACGGGATTGCCGTTCAGTGCCTCTATCAGTTCCCTTATGAGAATGTTTGCAGAGGTACCATCGACAATAAGATGGTGCATATCCAAGAAGAGGCAGGTGCTCTCCGGAGTGGTTATGATTGCAATCCTGTAGAGTTTCTTGTCGTTCTGGACGGAGAACGGGAGGATGAGTGACGTACACAGGGCATCTATCTCATTTTCCTTGACTTGATAATGGGCTACGATTGTTTCGCTGTCTCCGGCGACCTGCACCGCCTCGCCATCTCGCATCTCAAAATGGCACTGCACATATTCATGTGCCGCAAACACCTCTTTTACAGCATTTTCCAAACGATCTTCCGTTACAGACCGTGAAAAACTCATAAGGAATGGTGTGTTATAGATAATTGCTGTGGGATTGTTGATGCTGTCGATATATACTCCGAACTGCGAGCTGCTCAAGGGGCATGAATCTGTCTTAACCCTTGCCTTCTCCTTAATCTCCACCTTGCTGTAAATGCGTTCTTCTATGATTCTGTCTGCGATAAATCCTATGGTGCCGTCTGCAAGGAGCTCCTTTCCGGTAAACTTGACGTTGAAGCGCTTAAATATTTCCGAGGCAAGGCGGATAGAAGATATCGAAGTGAGTCCCAGATATTTGAGCGGGGTGGCTATCCCAAAGCCGCTGTTGCCGATAAGATTTGCGATACAATCTTTTATATCTTGCTCGATGCGATTTAGCGGACGATTGTCAGTCTCATCTTCTGCCTCGGCCTTGAACTCCGGCGTGGGAAGTTTCTTCTTGTCAACTTTCTGATTCTGATTGAGAGGGATGCTCTCTATCTGCATAGTGACTGCGGGAATCATATAAGATGGCTTCTCGGAGCCGATGAATGCGTTGAGTGCAGCTATATCTATCTGATTGTCAGAGACAATATATGCAGCTATGAATTTTCCTCCCGCAGGATCGTCAAATGCCTGTACCGTAGCATCCCGTATCCCTTCATATTCTCGAATAATTTGTTCTATTTCAGAAAGTTCCACACGGAAGCCGCGAATTTTTACCTGTCCGTCCCTCCTGCCGATGAAATCTATATCACCGTTGGGCAGCATACGGGCCACGTCACCCGTGCGATAAGTCTTCCACCCGCCATCTTTAGGGCTGACAAAAACCTCTGCCGTCTTTTCGGGACGATTGAGATAGCCGCGAGACACCTGCGGACCGGTTATCACCAGTTCACCGAGCACACCGACCGGCAATATCTTCATATTTTTATCGACTATGGATATTTGGCAATTTGCAACCGCCCCTCCAATGGGGATGCGGTGATAAAGTTTATCGACTATCTTCTGAGTGACAAAGACGGTAGTTTCCGTAGGGCCGTATACGTTGTGCATAGTATATGTCTCCGGCGCGTCGAGAGGAACGAGGGCCTCGCCGCCGCAGTAGAGATGCTTCAG
>JABUTQ010000305.1 GCA_021443605.1 Bacteroidales bacterium
AAAAGAAGGGACTATCTATCAGATACGCTCCTATGATTTGGCCACTATGTCTTTTGTCAAAAGTGCAAATGGCTGGATAGTCATAGATCCTCTTGGCTGTGAAGAGACAGCGAAGTGTGCAATAGACACATTCAAGAAAAAAGTAGGACAAGAAAATCTGAATATTGTTGCAGTCTTGATAACTCACAGCCATGTTGACCATTACAACGGACTTAAGAGTGTTTTAATAAGGAATGGAGAGCGTTCTTTCATCGAATCCGTCCCGCAAGACACCAAATACGATGCAAACGAATATAAAGGTACTATAGTTATTGCACCAAAGGGCTTTTATGATGAGGCCATCTCCGAGAACCTCTATCTCGGGAACACTATGAGCCGTCGTGCGCAATATATGTATGGCACAGGGCTGGAGATCGGCCCAAGGGGCACGATTGGATCCGGCCTTGGCAAGACCGTGAACAAAGGCTCAGGAGAGCTCTGTCAGCCATCGTTTGAGTTGGAGTGCGGCTCCGATGGTACGTATGAAATGGAGATTGATGGAGTCAATGTCACATTCTTGGATGCTCCCGGTTCGGAAGCCCCCGCAGAGTTCCATATCTATTTTAAAGATTATGAGGCTTTATGTCCGGGAGAAAATGCAACCCACACACTTCACAATCTCCTCACCTCGAGGGGTGCAAAGGTACGCGACCCCAAGGCTTTTGCCAAAGCACTCGATACTTCCATCAGACTGTTTGGCGAACACACCCAGGTAATAATAGGTACACACCACTGGCCGGTGTGGGGCAAGGAAAATTGCATTGACCTCCTTAAAAAGGAGCGCGACACCTACCTCTTCCTCAATGACCAAGTGATAAGGCTTGCCAACAAGGGAATGAATATGGAAGAGATTGCAGAGGTCTTTACCCTGCCGGCATCGCTTAACCAGGAGTATTACAACCGTGGCTATTACGGCACACTCAACCACGACTCCAAGGCGGTGTTCCAAAGATATGTTGGATGGTGGGATGGAAATCCTGTCAATTATTTCAAATATCCCGAGACAGAAGCCGCCTCACGATTTGTGTCTGATATGGGAGGCCCGGATGCAGTGTTCAACAAAGCCAAAGAGTATTACAATAAGGGGGATTATCGCTGGACGTTGGAACTTACCAAGCAGATCCTGTTTTGCAAACTTGCGGATAATGGCATTTTGACCGTTGCTGCAAACCTTCATGCTGATGCTTTGGAACAGTTGGGCTTCTCTTTTGAAAGTGGCACTTGGAGAAACATCTTCCTTAGTGGAGCCAAAGATTTGCGAGACAAATACAACACTACGCAGCAGGGATATGATGCCAAAACGGCATTCATAAATGCCTCAGCAGACAAGATAGCGACTCTTCCATCGGATTATATCTTCGATTATCTTGCCACATTGCTTGTACCATCTCACCTTGAGAAATTTGGCAACAATGTTTTTGAGCTGGATATTATAATAGGAAAAGATAATTACCATATCAATTTTGAAAACTCGGTGTTGCATTACGATAAAACAACCTCGTCAAATGAGACAGCTGACAAGCTCGTATATGCTGATGCCGTAGATTTTTCAGTGGACTACAAGAAATGGTCTCTGAAGTCAACAGATGACGACACATGCTTGGAAAGAACATTCTTCTCTCTGTTCGACTGGCATGATCCGATGTGGAACATTGTCGTTCCTCTGCCTTCAAATTTGGAAATAGGTCTATAATAAAAACAGTTACAGAGTATGGAAAATAAAAGTTCAAAACTCTTTCGTTTTTTTATCTTTCTCCTAATTGTTCTGCATTTGCCACAAATGGCAAACGCCGCTGGTAAAAAGCCATCGGGTAGTGGCACAAGCTCATCGCCATATCTTATTGTTGAAGCTGAAAACTTAAGGTGGTTTGCTGACCAGGTAAACAAAGAAGGTGGTGGCGGCATATGTGCCAAACTCGTAAATGATATTAATCTTGATGATTTATACTCGAACGAATTGATGATTGGCACATCCGATAATCCCTTTTGGGGAGAGTTTGATGGTGATAATCATACCATCAGCGGAGTACGTTTGTATGATGTGATTCATTGGGGTCCCAATAGTTGTCTTTACGAAGGAGGTCTTTTTGGTTGCATCAAAGCTCCGAGCGGAACAACGGCCGTAGTAAAGAACCTGACGGTTGAAGGTGCATTAACTAAGGCTGCTTATGAGACAACCTACTACATTGGTGGCGTTATCGGCATCGCTTACGGCAATGTGGATGTTAGCAATGTCATATCTCGGGTGAATATCACTATTGGTAAAAACAGTAAGTATGCCCACTGCGGCGGAATCGTTGGTTCAGCAGAGTGGTTCGACCCAAAGAAACAAGATGGCAAGCTCAACGTCCGCGACTGCATAAACTATGGGACCATCAACGTATCGTGTGCAGAGAATTGCGGTGGTATCGTCGGATACATCCGAGAAGGCTCTATCACCGACTGCCTCAATGTAGGTAACATTACCAACTCCGAAGAAGGCACCACGGGTGGCATCCTCGGTTATGTCAACACTACAGACTTCTCGATGACACGATGCCTCAATGTTGGTACCGTCTCGGCGGAGAATGCATACTCCGTATATTACGCCAAAAATGGCACCATTGGCGAAGCATCCGACCTTTTTTACAAGAGTGGTGTGGGAGGAAAGGCATTGGAAGCAATAGAAGCCAGTGAGTCCGGACTTAAGAATGGTATAGTAGCGTTTCAATTGAGGAATGGCAATTGGGGGCAGAGCATTGGTATCAACAGCGTGAATGACGCTTACCCCATTCCGAATAAGACGGACTACAAGGTCTATCAATATACAACCCAAGGTGGTGGCTTATATTTTCACAACAACATCACGAGTACAATTCCGACGGGCGATTTCACAACGACTATCGAGACCACGGAACAATACAAGGTTAACCACATCCGCATCGGTGACACCAGGTCGTTTACGGTCACGTTCGGTGCTGGAAAGTATATAAGCAGTAGCATTCTCCTTAATGGGAAACCATGTTATCCAAATAGCCGTGACGGTAATGTGTATACTTTCTCATACACAGTTGAGCTCAATAATGTATTCTCAATTAACCTGCAAGATATCGGTTGTACAGTAAATCTCAACCAAAGCACCGGTACCATTAATGTGGCAGACAACATTCTGGGTAGCACTGAAACTTTTACAGTGACACCTAAAACAGGCTACTATATCAAGGATGCAACCATCCATGGCTCAACTATCGCAGGCACTGCCGTTTCAGGCAAGACAGATGGCACCAAGTCGTTCTCGTTCACTGTAAAGGAGAGCAACACCGTGAC
>JABUTQ010000017.1 GCA_021443605.1 Bacteroidales bacterium
GGGAGAGAAAGTATGCCCTATTTTTGCAAACAGCAGTTTCAGATATTCATAAATCTCTGTGGTAGTGGCAATTGTGCTTCGCGGATTTGATGTGTTTACCTTCTGTTGCACGGCAATTGCCGGAGGAATCCCCGTGATGATATCCACATCCGGCTTGTTCATCCTCCCCAAAAACTGTCTGGCAAAAGATGACAGGCTTTCGGCAAAACGACGATGCCCCTCTGCATAGAGGGTGTCAAAAGCGAGGGACGATTTTCCCGATCCGGAAATTCCCGAAATCACAATCAGTTTGCCGCGGGGAATCGACAAATCAAATCCTTTCAGATTGTTTTCCCTTGCCCCTTTGATTTCTATATTGCCTTCGGATTCGCTCATAATCTTGTTACCTGTTTTACCCCCTTAATCTTTTTGAGGGATGCCATTATTTTGTCAAGTTCCCCAATATTAGGCACATAGAGTGTTGCCACAATGTCAAAAATTCCCTTGCGGCCATTCTCAGTCACATTGAAAGACCTTATCGACGATTTGAATGCCGAAATGGTGGAGATGATATTGTTTGTCACCGATTCCTGATCTGCACCTATCTTGATTGTAGTCTGGAAATCGGTGGCGGCGGAATCGTCTTTCCATTTCACTTTCTGCACGCGGTGGCTGTAGTTGTTCAGCAGCCTTGCCGCATTAGGGCACGACATCCTGTGTATCTTGATTCCCTCCTTGATTGTAACAAAGCCGAAAACCTCGTCTCCAAAGACGGGATTGCAGCATTTTGCCATCTTGTAGTCTATATTCTTGAGCCCTTTCCCAATCACAAGCACGTCATCGCCCTTGCTATCTTCTCGTTTCTTTCTCTCAATCTCGGGATTTTCCCTGACCTCCTTCTGCCCATCGTGCAGTTCGGTAATGAATGTCTTGATGTCTGAAATGTCGATGGTTCCATTCCCCAAATCACTGAAGAATTGGTTTGCAGTATCTCTTTTATATTTCTTGATGAGCATTGCCATCTCATCGTCTGCAATCTCCATCTTCCAGTTGCGTAATCTTCTGTCAAGCAATTCTTTACCAATCTGAGCCTGCTTGTTTTCAATCTGAGCCAGATACTGCTTTATCTTCCCTCTTGCCTTTGATGTAGTCACGAAATTGAGCCAGTCGCGAGTCGGTTTCTGTGTTTTGCTTGTGAGAATCTCCACGATTTCTCCCGTTTTGAGAGGCTCTTTGATGGGAACCATCCTGCCGCCGATTTTCGCACCGGTGCAGTGAAGTCCGATATTGGAGTGGATGTTGAATGCGAAATCGAGCACAGTGGCACCGGCGTGAAGCTGCCTGAGCTCCCCATCCGGAGTAAATACGAATACGTCCTGAAGCACGGATGGGGCTATCTGCTCATATTCCGAATAAGAGCTCTGCTGCATCAGGTTGCGGACGTTCGAGAGCCATTCCGATATGGCGGTCTCTTGCTTAATCCCCTTGTAGCTCGCGTGGGATGCAAATCCGATTTCGGCATTGTAGTCCATCCGTTCTGTGCGGATTTGCACCTCTATATATTGTCCCCTGTCGTTCTGTACGGTGGTGTGCAAAGATTGGTAACCATTTGGCTTGGGTGTCGTAAGCCAGTCGCGAAGGCGCTTTGTGTCCGGCTTATATTTCTCTGTCACAAGGGAATATACATCCCAGCATACACTCAGTTCGCTTTCCAAAGGGGTGTTGATGATGAATCTTATGGCAAAGATGTCATAGACCTCCTTGATTGATACCCCCTGCACTTGCATCTTTCGCCAGATGGAATATGCGCTCTTGGTTCTCGCCTTGAGATGATAGTTTATCCCCTTTGCCGATAGGCGGTCTTTCAGTGGCTCCACAAAATCCCTTACGAGGATTTCCCTCTCTTTTTCAGTGGATTTCAGATAGTTTGTAATCTCGCGATATTTATCGGGCTCTGCATAACGGAGATACAAATCTTCCAACTCGCTCTTGATGCTGTAGATTCCCGTCTGATGGGCGAGGGGGACATAAAGCAATATCGTCTCCAGATTCTTTCTCACCTGGTCGCTCTTGGAGAGAATGTACAGATTCCTCATTATTTCGAGCCTGTCGGCAAGTTTGATGAGAAAGACCCTCGGGTCGTTCGAATATGATGCAATCAGACGGCGATAGACCTCTGCCTCCAGTTTCGTGTCGCGCGGTTTTATCTGCGATATTTTGTTGAGTCCCAGAGTGATGTCGATTATATCCCTTCGGAATTCGCCACGATGCGTCTCTATGATTCCGGGATTGTTGCGTGATGCTTCGTGAAGAAACACGGCGGCGATGCTGCTCGAACCGAGCATCAACTCTTCGCTCACTATCTTTGCCACGGCAAGGGGGTGCTCGATAAAGGGGTGCTTGTTGCTCCTTGTTTCCCCATCAAGGACACTTGTTGCTATCTCGTATGCACGGAGGATTTCCAATCTCCCCACCTCGTCAAATCTTTTGCAGATAGTTTGTATCATAATCCCTTCTCCTTCAGTTTTTTATATGCATTCATCTCGTCCCTGAACTTTGCTGCCGACAAAAAATCGAGCTCGGCGGCTGCACTCTCCATCTTTTTCTTGGCGGCTGAAATCGCCTTGTCGAGCTCTTTGCCGCTCATTTTGCTGATGACGGGATCTTCCTGCAAATATCGTGCGTCCCGCATGCTCGTTTCAGCTTCTTCGGCAGATTTATTATAGAGGATATTGTTTGCCCTCGTCCCCACCTGATGAGGGGTGATTCCGTGCTCCTTGTTGTATGCCTGCTGTTTTTCCCTTCGTCTGTTCGTTTCGTTGATGGTAAGTTCCATAGAGCGGGTAATCGTATCGGCATACATTATCACCTTGCCGTTCACATTTCTCGCGGCTCGTCCTGCGGTCTGTGTCAGAGAGCGTTCGCTTCTTAGGAATCCCTCCTTGTCGGCATCGAGAATCGCCACGAGAGAAACACCCGGTATGTCGAGCCCTTCACGAAGCAGGTTCACTCCTACGAGCACGTCAAAGCTTCCGGCTTTGAAATCTTCTATAATCTCCACTCTTTCAAGCGTTTCTACATCTGAGTGGATATATCGACACCGGACATCCATCCGAGTGAGGTATTTTTCCAATTCCTCCGCCATCCTTTTTGTAAGAGTCGTGACAAGCACCCGCTCGTTGTGGTCTGCCCTTATTTGAATCTCCTCCAATAGGTCGTCCACCTGATTTTTGGTCGGGCGAATTTCAATCGGAGGGTCGAGAAGCCCTGTGGGGCGTACCACTTGCTCAACTATAACTCCCTTACACTCTTCAAGTTCGTAATCTCCGGGAGTGGCGCTTACAAACAATCTCTGCCCGAT
>JABUTQ010000387.1 GCA_021443605.1 Bacteroidales bacterium
GTGTAGTTCCATCTTCCGCGGCCGTCACCGAAAGGAATGCTGTAGAGGATTTCATTTCCGGCTGCTACGTCAAAGCTGTTGAAATTTTTCCAAAGAGTTGTGTAATCTTCTACAAGAGAGGCTTTTCCTGATGAGATCACATCCTTCAGATAATTGAGAGCCTTCGGGTAGAGGACTTCTTTTGAAAGACCATTGTCTGATGAAAGTCTCACTGTTCCGGCATCTCCCGTTCCCACGCGGCCGTCATCCGGACGGAGGGCATAACCTGCAGCGGTGAGGGCGATACGGGCATAGAGACCTTCTGCAAACAACTTGTTCACGCGTGTGGTCCTTACAGTGTATTTGCTCTCGTTGGGGAGATACAGATAGTCGATTGCAAGATCGAGATCCGAAAGAATCTGCTCGAAAATGACGTCACGGCTGCTCTTCTTTACATACATTTCTTGGATCGAAACGGGGGTAAAGCGGGCTGGAACGTCTCCCCAAGCTTTTACGAGGTCGTAATAAATCATAGCGCGAAGGGTAAGTGCTTCACCGAGAATATGGCAGATATCGGGATCGTTCTTGATATCACCATATTTGTTTATCCCTTCAATGATGAGATTTGCCCTCTCGATGGCGGTGTACATATAGTTGTAAGGGCCGTTTGAAAGGTCCATCTGGCTGTTGTTCACCGTGATGCCGTAAGATGCAATCTCGTTCTTGTTGTCGTATGCCTTTGAAGTGGCTCCGAATCCGTTGTACCACTCAATGTCGGTGTTGAATCCGTACCAGGGGAGGAAGCGTCCGCGATAGCAGTTTGTTTCGCTGAATGCCTCAACCACACCGAAGATGGTTCCTTCTGCAAGACCGGCGTTTGCGAACACCGTGCTCTCGTCAAATGTCGAAGGTGATTCCTGATCGAGGATGCAGGACGGAAGCATTGCAACCGCCATAAATGCACAAATTATGTAAAATATATTCTTTTTCATCTTTCAGGAGTTTTAGAAGGTTATGTTGAGACCGGCAACGAAGCCAATGCTCTTTGGATATGCAGAATAGTCAACGCCCGGGGTAAGAGGAGTCGAACGGCGGGTATCGACTTCAGGATCGTAGCCTGTATATTTTGTGATGCAGAACAGGTTTGTTCCAGTAACGTATATGCGGAGTTTGCGCATAGCTATCTTCTCCGTAAGATTTTCAGGGAAGGTGTATCCTATAGTTGCGCTCTGCATACGAAGGAAAGATCCGTCTTCAACTGCCCAGTCTGTGAACACTGCGTTTCCGATGCAAGGAGACCACATTGTGGTGCCTGCATTCATCTGGTCGAGTTTTGCAGGGTCGGTTACAAGTTCGCCCGTGCTCCAGTCGATGTTGGTCCAGCGGTTGTCAACGCTCATCTCCTTGATAAGGTTTCTGTTGTAGTATTTACGAGATGAAGTGAACTCAATCTTGTTAGCGTTATATACGTCATTACCAATCATATAGGTGAAGTTAGCAGTGATGTCGAAACCTTTCACGTATCCGTTGAGTGAGAAACCGCCGCTGAAATCGGGAGATGCATTCCCGATTACGTGCTTGCGGATTACACCGTCAGAATCGGCCTTGAGTTTGAGTGCACCGGGCATAAGGTAAGCTGCTCCGATGATTGCTCCGTCATCCGGAACACCATCCTTGAGCACCCATTTGCCGTTTATGTAGTTGAAATCGTTGGCAGTGTATCGTCCGTCTGAAATGTAGCCGTACATATTGCCGAGAGGTTCTCCAACTTTCACGAGATAGTCGTCTCCGATTTCTGTAGATGCCCAGTAAGACTGAACAGACGATCCTGTAATTGCCTCAAGACCACCGAGATTTGTAATCGTGTTCTTGTTGTAGGCAATGTTTGCGGAGATAGAGAGACTGTAGTCTTTCTTCTGGATGAGAGGCATTGTGAGTGACAATTCGGCACCGCGGTTGCGGGTAGATCCGATGTTCTTGTATTGGCTGTCATATCCTGTTCCGGCGATAGGGAAGAGGATGAGCAAATCTCTCGTATCGTTCTGGTATAATTCGATGCTACCGCTGATCATTCCTTTCAGGAAGCTGAAATCTATACCGATATTGTGTGTGTAGGTTGTTTCCCATCTGAGGTCAGGATTGCTCATGATCTTTCCTGCAGTCCAATATGATACTGTGCCGTCAATCCAGGTGGCGTTTGATGTTGCGCTGTACTGGCGGGTGAGCTGGCCTGAAGGGATGTTGTTGTTACCGGCAGTACCGAAGCTGTAGCGGAGCTTGAGTTGGTCGAGCCAGCTGGTTGCGGGCTCCATCCAAGGCATATTGGAAATAGTCCATGAAGCTGCGGCTGAAGGGAAGTATCCCCATTTGTTTCCTTTGGCAAACTTTGAAGAACCGTCGGCGCGGAATGTAGCTCCCACTGAGAAACGGTGCTTGTAGTCATAATTTGCACGAGTGAAGAAGGAGAGTAGGTTGTCGTCCGGGTCTATGAAGTTTGATGTAGATACCGGAGTTCCGGAACTCATAAAGTTCCAAGCCATCTTTGAGTCGTAGAAGGTAGGGAAGTTCTCGACCATTGCGGTGAGCAAGCTGCTCTTTGTGATTGTCATTTCCTCACCGATGAGGAGTGTTACGCTATGGTCAGGGTTTTTGATTACGTTCTCAAAGTTGTAGTTGAGAGTATTGGTATTGCGATATTTGTTTCTGGTGAGATCCTTGTATTGGTTTGAAGGGGTGTTGCGGTACGAAGAAGTGTTGCCTGCATAGTATGTGGTCAAACCATAGAAACGGTTGTCGGTCTGGCGATAAGCTTCGAGACCACCGTCAATCTTGAGCACGAGATTATCAATGATTGTCCAGTTGAAAGCGGCATTGGCGGTCCAGGTGCTGCGGACGCGCTTGCTGTCGTTGTCTGATACAGACTTCAACGGGGGAGCATTGTCACCATAGTCGGCCTCTTCGTCGATGCTCTGGAGGGTTGATGCCACCGGGAACGGAGCATAGCAGACAGCGTGTTTGAGACGACCGTTTCCCGAAGTTGTACCGGTATCGTTCATAGAGTTTGCACCTGCTCCGAGGACGTTGGTCTTTGAATAACGGACATTCAAATCGATGTTGGTGTTGTCTGAAGTCTTGAACATCCCCTTGAAGCTGAGGTTGTCACGGCCGTAGTTGGAGTTCTTCATAATGGCCTTGTCGCCTGTGTGGGCATATCCCAAAGACCATTGCGCATTGTCCGAGCTTCCGCTTACTGTGACATCGACGTTGAAGTTGCTGCCGGTATTGCCGAATACCATTCCAACCCAGTCGTTGGTGGCCAGACCTTTATAAAGGTC
>JABUTQ010000170.1 GCA_021443605.1 Bacteroidales bacterium
GAGTTGCTGTCCAACCCGATATCCTGAGGATTGATTATCTCGTACGTTTCGGTGTTCTTGAGCACTCCGTCCTGGTGAATGCCGGAAGAATGGGCAAAAGCGTTTCTTCCGACAATCGCCTTATTCGGCTGCACCGGCATATTCATCAGATTGGATACCATCCTCGAAATAGGATAAATCTGCTCCGTATTGATATTCGTTAAAAGCGGAATATCTTTATGAGAGCGGAGAATCATCGCAATCTCCTCGAGGGCGGTGTTTCCAGCCCTCTCTCCGATGCCGTTGATTGTCACCTCGCACTGGCGGGCGCCGTTCAGCAGTCCCGACATCGTGTTTGCAGTGGCCATTCCGAGGTCATTGTGGCAGTGGGTGGATAGGATGGCCTTGTCAAGGCCGTCAACGTGGTCGCAGAGATATTTGATCTTTGCACCATACTCCTCCGGAAGGCAATATCCGGTGGTGTCGGGGATATTTACCACAGTGGCACCTGCCTTTATCACAGCCTCCACAACCCTTGCAAGATACTCATTGTCGGTGCGTCCGGCATCTTCTGCATAAAACTCCACGTCATCAACAAATCTGCGGGCATATTTCACTGCCTTCACGGCACGCTCAATAATCTCCTCGCGGTTTGAGTTGAATTTGTATTTTATGTGGGAGTCGGATGTGCCGATTCCGGTGTGTATCCTTTTGTGCTTGGCAAATTTGAGGGCTTCGGCCGCAACCTCGATATCCTTTTCCACGGCTCTGGAGAGGGCACATATTGTGGGCCAGGTCACAGCCTTGCTTATCTCCATCACGGAGTTGAAATCGCCTTCGCTCGAAATGGGGAATCCGGCTTCAATGACATCTACACCAAGGGATTCGAGAGCCTTTGCCACCTGTATCTTTTCAACTGTATTCAGTTGGCAACCAGGTACTTGCTCTCCATCCCTCAATGTGGTGTCAAAAACGTATATTCTGTCTTTGGACATATCTTTAACGGTTAGTCATTCTCGGGACGGAGTTCGCGTACCTTTGCTCCGGTTTGCCAGAGTTCGCTTTCGCGGAGAGCCTTGAGCTCGGCCTCGAGTCCCTGACGGTAGCCCGGCTTAGAGTTGGCGTCGATTGAAATCTGAGCCTCGTTACCGCTTGCTACAGACTGGTAGAGTTTTTCGAATACCGGTTTGGTTGCATCGTGGAAAGGTCCCATCCAGTCGAGGGCGCCACGCTGTGCAGTGGTAGAGCAGTTTGCGTACATCCAATCCATACCTTTCTCTGCAAAGAGAGGCATAAGGCTCTGGGTGAGCTCCTCAACGGTCTCGTTGAATGCCTCTGAAGGTGAGTGGCCGTGCTCGCGGAGCACTTCGTACTGTGCCGAAAGGATGCCCTGGATTGCTCCCATAAGGGTTCCGCGCTCTCCTGTGAGGTCTGAATAAACCTCGCGCTTGAAATCGGTCTCGAACATATATCCTGAACCCACACCGATACCAAGTGCAAGCGTGCGCTCGAGTGCGCGGCCTGTAGCATCCTGATATACAGCGTATGACGAGTTCACACCGCGTCCCTGGAGGAAGAGTCGGCGAAGTGATGTGCCGGAGCCTTTGGGAGCCACCATGATCACGTCAACGTCAGCGGGGGGAACGATGCCTGTGCGATCGTTGAAAGTGATGCCAAAGCCGTGTGAAAAATAGAGAGCTTTACCTGCGGTGAGGTGCTTCTTGATGAGGGGCCAGGTTGCAATCTGACCTGCATCTGAAACGAGATACTCTATTACAGTGGCCTTTTCGCAAGCCTCTTCAATCTCAAAGAGGTCTTTCCCGGGTACCCATCCATCGGCGATTGCCTTGTCGTAGGTTGCGCCTTTGCGCTGGCCGACGATTACATTGAAACCATTATCTTTTAGGTTCAGAGACTGTCCTGGGCCCTGGATACCATATCCTATAATCGCAATTACTTCATTTTTAAGTACTTCCCTTGCGTGTTCGAGGGTAAATTCTTCGCGGGTTACTACATTTTCTTCAACTCCGCCAAATACAATTTTTGCCATTGTGTTTAATGTTTTAGATTATTTATTAAGTATTCTTTCCTTTTCCATATCCCTTTCCTTGAGGAAACATCTCACCTCCGGGACTTTTTCGAGAGTGATGTCGAGGATGTCATTCACACTCCTGACTCCATCGTAGGTGTAAACTTTCACAACATCCACCTTCTTTTCAAGCTGGAACACGACCTCTTCGATACGTTTCTCGGTGGCATCTGTGACGATAGTTATCGTATGGATTCCCTCGATGGACGTAGCACAGGCGTAGAGGTTCCAGATTGAAAGACTTCTGCGGGTGAAGATGTTTGAAATCTGGGCAAGAAGTCCTATCTGATTCTCTGTAAAGATGTTTACAGTATATGTTTTGACTCGATCCATATTATTTATACCACTCTTTTTCGTTTAACATAATATCTCCTATGCCTTTTCCCGGAGGGACCATCGGCATTACCATACCATTTTCAATCACGTGAATATCAAGGATATATGGTTTGTCGTCCGCGAAAGTCTCCTTAATTGCACCTTCGAGCTCTTCGCGTTTCTCCACCACCTTGGCCTTGATTCCGTATGCTTCGGCTATCTTCAGATAATCAGGGTTGAGCATCCTTGTTTCCGAATAACGCGCGCCATAAAACAGCTCCTGCCACTGGCGTACGTTTCCAAGCCAGTTGTTGTTGAGGATGATAATCTTGACTCCGGTCCCTTCCTGCATAATGGTCCCGAACTCCTGAACCGTCATCTGGATTCCGCCGTCCCCCACAAAGAGGCAAACAGGGCGCTCAGGTTCGGCAATTTTCGCTCCGATGGCTGCCGGAAGTCCGAATCCCATTGTGCCCAAACCGCCCGAAGTTATGAAACTGCGAGACTGTGAGAATTTTGAATATCTGGCGGCCATCATCTGGTTCTGACCTACATCTGTAACGATAACAGCTTGGTTGTCAGTAATTTTTGATACGATGTCCACTACTTCACCCATCTTGATGAACCCTTCGCTCGGGTTAATCTCCGGATTGATGACTTTCTCTTCCTCTATCTTGCGGCATTTGTCGAAACTCTCGATCCATTCCTTGTGGTTGCAGGGGGGAATCTTGGCGGTAAGTTTCTTCAACGCTGTGGCGGCATCTCCAAGGACTCCCACCTCTACCGGAATGATTTTCCCGATTTCCGAGGCATCGATATCGATATGTATAACCTTTGCCTGGCGCGCGTAGCTCGACACAGTCCCTGTCACGCGGTCGTCGAAACGCATACCGATTGCAATCAACAAGTCGCATTCGGCAGTCTTGACGTT
>JABUTQ010000118.1 GCA_021443605.1 Bacteroidales bacterium
CCGAGGTCGATGAAACTTTTTGTGCTGCGGCCGTTTTGGGCGTAATTCATCACTTCCACCTTGCCGTCCAGGAAGTTGGGGAACATCATCCCCCAGCCCCTCTCGGGATTGTTGTTGTCAAGGTCTTTCGAAGCCATTGTGGAGTCTCCCATAAGGTGAATTGTAAACAACCTGCCATCCTTTGCGGGAGTTACCACGGGGACAATGACTGCAGCGGCGAAAACATTGATTGTAGCGGCTGCCATAACTATCAGTGAGAGGATTAACTTTTTCATTATTACTCCATTATAAAATTCTTGACTTCAGACTTGATCACAGCTTCTCCTTTCTCGGGAGTGACTTTTACGTTCTTCAGGGTGACGTCTTCTGCTCTGCAGATTTCGATTCCGCTCTTGCTGGTGATTGTGCAGTTGGTGACGTTCACATTCTTGACAGGCATCTCTGGCAGACCATTGAAAAACATTGCCCTTCCTGCCCCGTTGCATACAATGTTGCTGATGTAAATATCTCTGAACGAGGGGGTGGTCTCATCGACTGCTATCGTTTCCACAGGAGCGGTTCCGTTTCCGTCTTCAAGTGCCTCGACTGCCGACTTGCCACCGTAGAAGAGGTCGAAAAGGAGAGTCTCGGTAACGATGTCTGTCATATATATGTCATTGATATAGATGTTCTTGACCACGCCGCCACGACCTCTTTTGCTCTTGAAACGGAGACCTACGTCAGTCCCGAGGAAACGGCAGTTGGACACTTTTACATTCTCCACACCGCCGCTCATTTCGCTTCCTACGACAAAACCGCCGTGTCCGTGATATACGGTGCAGTCGCTTACAATCAATCCTTTTGTGGGGATGCCTCTCTTGCGGCCTGCCTCATCTTTGCCCGATTTTACGCAAATGCCGTCATCTCCCACGTCAAAAGTGGAGCTGACGAGCACGACGTCCGTGCAAGACTCTATGTCAATGCCGTCGCCATTTTGTGCATACCAGGGGTTGCGGACCGTTATATCCTTGATAATCATGTTTGTGCAAAGAAGAGGATGAATATTCCAAGCGGGGGAGTTCTGAAAAGTGCACCCTTCGAGCAGCACGTTCTTGCAGTTTCTCAGCGACACCATCACCGGTCTGAGAAAATCCTTGTATTTTTCCGCCAGATCTTTAGTCATTTCCGGAATCACGTTCATATCAGCAGCCTTTTCAGCTTCGATATACTCTTCGCTCGGATACCAGCAACTTCCCTTCTCATCCGTGACTCCACCGCGTGCTAGAACTTCTTTCCATTGGGCGGAAGTGAGCTTTGCTTTTTTTACCGGACGCCACGACTGGCCGCTTCCGTCAATCACTCCGCCGCCGGTTATCGAGATGTTCTCGGCATTCTGAGCATAAAGAGGAGATTCGCACCTATAGGTGTCGAGCCCCTCGAACGATGTGGAGATGATAGGGTAGAGCTCTCTCGTAGGGTCAAATATTATGACTGCATCCTTTACGATGTGCAGATCAATGTTGCTGAGAATCTCGATGGGACCGGTTTTCCAAATGCCTGCGGGGACTACCAAATGGCCTCCTCCCTTGGATGAAAGGTGCTCCATAGCCTTTTTGAACGCATTTGTGTTGTCAAAAATTCCGTTCCCGTTCCCGCCAAAATCGGTGACAGAGACAGAAAAGGCCGGAATAGAAGGTCTGCTCACCATTCCCATTTCAAATGGAAGGTTTTCGAACAGGGAGTCGAATTCTCCCTTGATTTGGGCGCCATTTTCCGCACAGGATGTGCCCATAGTTGTGATTATCAGAGCTACAGCTAAAAATGCCGTTGCAAATTTAAAGTGTGTCATCCGGATGTTTTTGTAATTACGAGACAAATATAAATAAATAATTTTGAATTTCGTGCACGGGCACGGAAAATTTTTCAAAATATTACAAATTGTCTGCAGTTTTTGAAATGTTGTAAAGAAATTTGAGCAAAATGCTATAAATGAAAAATGTCAGAACCGGCAGATTGTTATTGCTCCTTCTCTAAGATTTTACTCTAATGGCGGTCTGATTGGAAAATGATTATGTTTCTTTGCAGTGGGAAAAGAATAAAAGTTATGAAAGATGCAATTTTTAATTGGATGGCGGAGAATTATCCCTTGTTGTTCGTCTGTATTCTTATTGCAGTTGTAGTATGGATTGTCGCCAGATTCTACTTCAAAGATTATAGGAGAGTTGAAGATAAAGTTGCTAATTTGCCTTGCGAGCATTATTCAAAGCTTTACAATGATATGCAAATCAAGCTGGATAGGATTATCACATATTTGTCAACTAAATATCCTACATCGGCCTATGTGTTTTCTTTCAAGCAGAGGCCTCGTCAGCTTAATCAAATGGGACAGAGGCTGTTGGAACAATGTGGGGGAATCAGGTTGCTTGAAGAACATTCCGGTTTTTTTATAAAACGGATAGAATCTTATAATCCCAAGACGGCTCTGGATGTGGAATTACAAGCGTACGAGGTGTTGATATCCAATCAGGGATTAGAGCTCTTTGATGATATCAAGCAGTGGGTTTATAACTATCCATCTTGGGAGTTGGAAATTTCCGGAAACAAAGAAATGTATTCCATCACGATGGGAGACGTTTGTTTTGTGCTCAGTATTCCGCTCAGGGATCGGTATCTTGCAGCACATTCAGAAGTCCCCATTTTGCAAGCATATCCTTGAAAATGATTTCAGCCATAGGACTCCTGCAAATGTTTCCATGGCGGACAAATAGCACCCGGTAAGATTTTATTTTTATTCCAGTACTTTTTTGTATGGGGCGATCATGCCTTCGGATATTTTGCTGCCGGCTTTCTGGCGCAGTTTCTTATTGTTCATAAGGGCGCCGATGAGGTAGCTGGAGATCATGTCTTTTCGGCGTTTTTGAGGGAAATCGTATTGGCCGTGCGATTTGAAGAACTTGTGGTCTTGGCGCATAAGTCCCTGCATCATCCATATCAGGTCGCGGAAAATTTTCATTCCTCCAACACCCCAGAATGAGCGGGTAGGGGCAATTTCGTGCTCCAGCGCAAAATCTATGGTGGCGGCAAGATTGCGGATTTGTTCCAGATTTGAGGCGACGCCGGCGTTCAGATTGCCTCCCACATCGGCTCTGGCGGCCATTAGACGCTGCAGGTTGGCTTCGCTTGCACAATCTCCGGCAACAATGAACCCGACCGGCATCCCCATTGTCACTGTGCGGTGACCATTGCAGAACTGCCTGTCGTCATATAC
>JABUTQ010000336.1 GCA_021443605.1 Bacteroidales bacterium
AGCATTGCAACCAACTTATTGTATATCAAGTCTGTACCCTCTTTGACAGCTTTTGTTTCTTCATTGTTCGGCATAGCATTGAGAGCCCGCTGGAAATCATCCACAATCGGAAGGATATCCTTCAAGACTTTTTCAGAAGCCGACGAGATGAGCTCCAACCGCTCTTTTGCGGTACGGCGGCGATAATTGTCAAACTCAGCTGCCAGACGGAGATACTTGTCATTGGCAGCATCCAGCTGCTCTTTCAAAGTTTCAGCCTCACTCTTTGCAGGAGTCTCATCTTTAACATTTTTGGATGCATCTTCCGCAGTCTCTGCCGCTTCATTCCCCGGGTTCTGCTCTTTTTGCTCAACATCCTGAGCGTCAATACTTTCCTGTTCCTTATTGATATCTTTATCTTTTTTCATCTTCTTGAATTTTTCAAACGGCTTTATCATACGCAATTAATCTGCCAATGTGGTAAAATACGACAAAATGTCAGCAAGCAAGAATTTTTTCGACATTCAAAATGTCTTCTTCAGTGGTATCCCAAGAGGTCACAAGCCTGATTTCTCCAATGGCCTCATTCCAAAAGTAGAAGAAATAATGGTCTGAAAGGAGCTTTATAATCTCCGCAGGAGCGGTGAAAAACAGTTGGTTAGACTCAATTTTCTGGGTAAAGCGGACTCCCTCCACTTTCTTAAGTATCTCGGCAAGTCGGAGCGCCATTTTGTTGGCGTGCCTTGCGTTTTCGTACCAGATATTCTCCCTCAGATACGGGATGTACTGCGCTGCCAGATACCTCTGTTTTGATGCCAGTTGGGCAGACTGCTTGCGGATAAATTTGAGATTTCGGCTGAGCTCCTCACGGAAAGATATCACTGCCTCACCGAGCATCATACCATTTTTCGTACCGCCGAAACTAAGGATATCGACACCTGCATCCACGGTGAGTTCCTTCATTGTGCAACCAAGTGTGATACAGGCATTTGCGAGACGAGCTCCATCCATGTGAAGATACATCCCGTGGGAGTGAATCAAATCGGCAATAGCCTTCACTTCCTCTATTGTATAAATAGTTCCGAGCTCGGATACATTTGAAATATATACCGATGACGGCTGAGGATGATGACATTCGCCGAAACCGTGAAGCTTGGGGGCAATCAATTCGGGGGTAAGTTTGCCATCGGGAGTGGAAACAGGTATCACGGTGGCACCGCTCATAGCAGCCGGAGCACCGCATTCATCAACGAAGATATGGGCAGTCTCCGCGCAGATTACTGCACCGTAAGATGGTGTGCAAGAGCGGATTGCAACACAATTTGCACCTGTACCGTTAAACACGAAATATACGTCGCATCCATCACCGAAAACTTTCTTTATTTCACTGACAGCCTCTTCGCTCCATCTGTCATCACCATAACCTACGGCATGGTCCTTGTTTGCGGAAGAAATCGCTTCCAGTACGCGAGGATGGACACCTGAATTATTATCACTTGCAAAACTTCTCATAGTCTGATTTTTTCTGCAAAGATAACCGAAATTTATTATATTTACATTTTGAATTCTTAAAACTAAAAACGATATGAATAGTTCTTATTTACTTATTATACTGATATTTATAGTGGGATTGCTTGTGCAGTCGAAATTAAAGAGGGTTTTCGAGAAATATTCTCGTGTAAGGGCTCCATGGGGGATGACCGGTGCGCAGATCGCAGAGAAGATGCTGAGGGACAACGGCATATACAATGTAAGAGTCACTTCTGTAAACGGTTCTCTCACAGACCATTTCAATCCCGCAAATATGACAGTCAACCTATCCGAATCGGTATATGGGGAGTGCAGTGTGAGCGCTGCTGCAGTTGCGGCACACGAATGCGGCCACGCAGTGCAACACGCGCAGGGATATGCCCCGCTGAAGCTCCGTACGATACTTGTTCCGGTAGTGAATTTCTCCTCTATGCTTAGTCAGATTGTGATTATAGCGGGCATACTCCTTATCAACGTGATTCCGGCTTTGTTCTGGATTGGCATCATTATGTTCGCAATGATTTTCTTCTTCAGCCTGGTCACCCTTCCGGTGGAGTTCAACGCATCACACAGGGCCGTTGCCTGGTTGGAATCATCCGGAACACTCTCTCAGCAAGAGTTGGAAGGGGCAAAGGAATCGCTCAAATGGGCTGCAATGACTTATGTCGTATCCGCAATAAGTGCCTTGGTAACACTCGTATATTATCTCGGATTTGCAGATAGAAGGAATTAATCCATCAATAAACACTTGATGTTCAGTCAGATATCAGATTTTCTCGCCAACACGCCTCTTTGGACTCCGCAGATGATAGCCATTTTGATTGGAGTCGGAGCATTCGTCGGGTTCATCAATACGATAGCCGGCCTGGCGACCGCAATCTCATACTGGCTTTTTATGGCGATGGGAATGCCCATCAACATAGCAAACGCCACCACCCGTTTCGGAGTGCTGATGCAATTCTCCGCCACTTCTGCAATCTTCAAGAAGGAAGGATATCTTGACCTCAAGGTCGCCACGAAGGTAGGGATACCCGTAGCGATAGGAGCCTTTGCCGGAGCGGAATTGGCCGCATATCTTCCTGCGGGAATCACAGAAATCGTGATGGCGGTGATGCTTCCGTTAATGGTAGTGTTGCTGCTGATAGACAAGAAAAAGGTCGAAAAGAAGTTTTCGTTTACCGGCTCCACCGAAATGACACCACTCAAATATGTGGTTTTCACCTTGATAGGCATATACGGCGGATTTACCCATGCCGGTGTCGGACTGCTGATAATGTTCGGCTCGTTCATCTTCCTTGGACTGGATATGATTCGCTCGAATGCAATAAAGCAATTTGCGGTTGTAATCTACACCCCCATCGCATTGCTGATTTTTGCTCTGCACGGGCAGATAAACTGGCCTGTCGCAATCATTTATTCCGTAGGGAATATAATCGGAGGGATAATTGCTTCAAAAGTCGCCATCAAATGGGGCGAAAGATTCATAAAAATATCTGTCGGCGTAGTGGTGATTACAATGTCCCTCTGGCTGATTTTCAAGAATATATAATATAAATCAGCCCTTCCATCTCCTAAAATCAAGAGAGACGAAAGGGCTGATTTTATAAATATCCTCCGGCTGTTACCAACCAGGGTTCTGTTTGATTACGTTGTTTACGCGCATCTCTTCTGCAGGGATGGGAAGAAGTTCGTGCTTCCCCTTCTTGAATCCGTATGTAGGATTGTT
>JABUTQ010000145.1 GCA_021443605.1 Bacteroidales bacterium
TTATAGAAGCAACCGGCAAAAGATGTAACCTTTCCGCAGTTTGCAAACAAGCCCGGTGGCAATGAAGTCAATCCTGTACAACCAGCGAATGTACCAACTACAAGCTCTCCGAAGCTAATAACATTTGTACAATTTGCAAACAAACCCGATGGCAATGACACCAATCCTATACAATTATAGAAGCAACCGGCAAAAGATGTAACCTTTCCGCAATTTGCAAACAAATCTGATGGCAATGAAGTCAGTTTGATACACTCATAGAATGCATTTTGAAAATTATGTACATTTGAAAAAGCCCCCATATCATCGGCACAGACAGAGGTAAGCATAGTGTTTCCAGAAAAAGCATATCTCATCTCCGTTAACCCTGTCTGTCCCCATTGCACCACTTCCGTTACGGAATGAGCAGAAAAGCCTTCTGAACTTAGACTTGTAACCTCTCCCGAAATAATGACCGTATAGTTCTTAACCTCATTAGAAGCATATTTGTGAGAAACCTTTAAAGATTCATACTGAGACTTCTTCACATACTCCACATTTCCATCTCCCCAATCCACATAGCAATCAATATCGTCTGCCAGCGGCAGGTAGGCGGTAAAGTCATTTGTAATGTTCGCCCTTACTACAAACACCATATCAGCAAGGTCGTATGAGCCGGTCGAGCCCTGAGCAACCGTAATGTCGCCAAGGTGTTTGGTACCATCTGAAGAGTAGCAGGCAATGACTGCCCTTCTCGTTGTAGAGCCATCGTTGCGGGAAGCCGAAACGGTTACATCATACTGTCCCGAAGAAGTTCCTTCTGAATATATAGCTGACAACCAAGAAGATGCATCACTCGGAACAACCAGTTTCAAGCCGTTGGAAGATTTGGCGGTCAGAACCTCCCTGCCCCCTTCATAGCTCAATGCCACGCTGCTCTTCGACAACTCGAAGTATGCCGAAGCCTGATTTATTGTGATTGTTGCAACGGGAGTCACTTCATTTGCCTTCGCATAAACGAACACCTTTCCCTGCCTTGAACTGTAATCAGCATTCTTTGCTACAGAGATGGTCATAGACTCTGAATGGGGCTCCGCTCCGGTGGTGGTTCCGTAAGTCACGTTTGTCAAAGTGAGCCAGGCAGAGGCAGCCCTATCCACAATCACGCGATAATCGTAGTTGATTACGAAAGGTACCGTAACCTCCCCTCCCTCAGTCGATACGGAAAATTCGGTCCCCTTGCTGAAGGTTATTTCGCCTTTATAGAACTTCACCACAGTCACGCCGGAAGGAATGTCACCTTCTGATACTATGACATTTACACAGCCGTCAACATATCTCATCGGGCAAGTCACGACGATTGTTCCGCTCGACTTGTCGCCCTTGTTCACACGCACTGCATAATTTCCGTCTGAGGCGGCAGTCACGACAGTGGCATCGGTGGCGTTGGCAACCCTGTACTTGAGGTAGATTTCGCTTCCGGGCAGAGCTGCCGTAATTTCGTCTGCATTTTCAATTGTAAGGGAGATGGCCGGCTTTTTCGGAAGTTCTATCGTTTTACCGTCTGCAAGTGTCAGTGTCACAGAGTTGTCGCCCTCTTTGACATCACTTATTACCGAGCCGCCTTCGCCTGTGGCTTTGCCGAGCTTGGTCCATGTTCCACCCTTGTCGTAAGAAATGAACCAATAGCCGTCGTCAATCTTGAACTCAGGAGTGATGCCGTCCTTGCCGTTGACCCCGTTTGTGCCGTTTGTTCCATTCGAGCCGTTTGTGCCATCCTTGCCGTGATAGATTACGATGGCACCGCTCTTGCTGAAAGTAATCGTGTAACCGACCACCTTGCCCCCTTCACTGAGAGGAGTCACGCTCTTAACATAATCGTTTTCCTTGAGGGCCTTGACAATGGTCTCTATGCTTGAGAGATTGGTATTCAATTGGTTAACGGTATTTTGAAGAGTCTCCATGGCAGATGTTGTGGGGATGCTGATTACAGTGCCGTCTGCCAGGGTCAATTTGACATAGTCCGTGCTTGTGGTGCAATCCACTTTCGCGAACATCGAATCACCATCCTTTCCATCCTTGCCATCTTTCCCTTTTTCGCCTGTTGCCTTGCCGAGTTGTTTCCAATTTTCGCCTTTGTCGTTTGAGATGTACCAATAATCATCTACAATCTTCAACTGCGGTGTCACGCCGTCCTTGCCGTCAACGCCATTGGCTCTTACCTTGTTGCCGGCCTCATCAAGCAGCCACTCTCCGTTCAGTGTCCAATACCAGTTGTTGTCCGTGTCTTGTTTGAGACTTACAATGGGAGTCTCTCCATCCTTGCCGTCTTTTCCATCCTTTCCATCTTCTCCGTCTTCGCCGTGATAGATGGTTACGGGTTTGGATTTAGTGAAGGTGATGGTGTAACCAATCGTCTTGCCATCTTCCACAACGGGAGTCACGCTCTTCACGTAATCGTTTTGTTCCAAAGCAGTTACAACGCCTTGTAACGAAGAGATGTTGGTGTTCATCTGCTTGCACACGGTCTCGAGTGCAGCCAACCTGCCATCGTGGTCATCAAGCCTGTCAAAAATTTCTTTGTGACAAGATGAAACAGAAACCAGCATCGCGAAAACGATGAATAAATTCGTCAGTTTTTCTTTCATTTCATTCATTATGAATCCCGGCGTTCCACCCGAGATATTGTTGATAAAAAAAGCGTGGAACCGTAAGCACCACGTCTTCGTAAGCAGGCCCTGAGAAAACCATTGAATACAGATGTGGAAATAACAGTCCCACGCCGTGAGCGTGGAAACAATTACGACCATTTCTTGTATTCTTTTTGAAGTTTCTCAGGCTTCGCTTACGCAAGAGATGGGCATAACGCCTCTTAATTACTATGTTACAGACAGTTTAGACACTTGTCGAGGTGCATTTCGTGCTATTGTTTGTTTTTGCGGAAAGAGTCAAGCTCAGTATCTGGCCTCATCTTCCGGGCAAACAACCTCACAGACTGCAAATGTAAAAATTATTTGGCACATATCCATTATCTTGATAGACTTCGTCATCCTTTGCAAATTACAACATCTTGAGTAGCTGCCGCCGTCCGGAAGGAGCGAAGAATAGCAAAAGATTGTTCATACTCAAGCATTTAGCCCTCATCATCCTGAGGACTTCAGCCCAAAGGATCTCCCATAGTCGCCCCTCCACTGACTTTGCCAGAGGGCTTTGATCGTGGAAATGTTTCGCGTTAGCTCAGCATCCGCTATG
>JABUTQ010000420.1 GCA_021443605.1 Bacteroidales bacterium
GAGGTCGCACGACTCGAAAAAGGGCTCCCAATTCTGGCCACAATCGCCGGAGGTGCCCCGATGATCGGATTCCTCGGAACTGTAATGGGTATGGTGCAGGCATTCTTCAATATGGCCCAGGCCGGAAACAACATCGACATCTCCCTCCTTTCAGGCGGTATCTACACCGCTATGGTGACCACCGTAGGAGGTCTGGTAGTGGGTATCCTTGCATATTTCGGATACAACTATCTAACTTCAAGAATCTCAGATCTTGTATATAAGATGGAGAACAGCACCATCGAATTTATGGATACACTTCAAACTGAAAGATAAAAATGGCTATAAAGAGAAAGACAAAGATCGACAGTTCATTCTCGATGTCCTCAATGACCGACATCGTGTTCTTGCTGCTGATCTTCTTCCTGGTCACCTCGACACTGGTCAATCCGAACGCGTTGAAACTTCTTCTTCCGAAGAGCACCGGACAAGTGGCAGCCAAGGCCACGGTCAGCGTCTCAGTGAAGCATTATGAAGACAATTCCGTGACCTTCCACATCAACGGGAGCCAGACTCCTGTGGACTTCAGCGAAGTGGAACCTCAACTGCAGGAACTTCTCACAGACGAAGAAGATCCTACCTTCTCCATCTATGCCGACGAGACCGTCCCGTTCAAAGAGGTTGTGGCATTGATGAACATTGCAAAACGCAATCGTTACAAAGTTATTGCCGCAACTTCACCGGAATAGGAACTTCGGTACGATTTATGAATTCCTCAGACGGGCTATGGAGCAGAAAGACAACAAATCAAGATTGATAGGGCTGGCTTCCACATTGGGAGCCAACGGCTTTATCTTGTTGCTGCTGGCCCTGAACGGGCTGAAATATCTCGATCCGCCCCCTCCCGAAATGGGGTTTCTGATGGAGATGGAGTACGACGAGCCTAAACCTCAGCCAGAGAAGATAGAAGTAGCTGCAGGCAAAGAGCCGAGGGCCGAAAAAGCTTCTCCAAACCGCGACATCAAGCTTGTGCAGCGGTCCGAGGGGCAGCATCAAGGAACAAAGACCAATGCGGCTCGCGAAGCCACCATCGGCGAAGACGGCGACGTCGAAGTCTATGAGCCGAAACGTGAAAAAGAAATTGACAACCGTGCCCTCTTCTCTGCGGCAAACAACAGCGAGAAAGATACTCTGGCGGCACAAGTCGCCAAGAAAGTGAGCGACGCTCTCACAGCAGGCCATCCAGAGGGAAACACCCGCACCGGCAACACCGAAGGAGAGCCGTCGGCAAAACTTGAAGGACGTTCGGTTATGGGGTCTCTCCCTCTCCCTAACTACAAGATGCAGAAAGCAGGAAAAGTAGTGGTAAAAATATGGGTGAACCGCGAAGGAAAGGTGACAAGAGCCGTTGCTGGAGCTGCGGGAACAACTGCCGACCAATCGCTCTGGCAGGCAGCGCGAGACGCGGCACTACAAGCACATTTCAATACCTCGGCCACCGCTCCAGAATCCCAGGAAGGGACAATTACCTATATCTTCAAACTGCAATAAATCAGAACAGCCCCAACACGGTAGTGATATCATTCCTCTTGTTCTTCTTTGAACGGGAGGATTTGTTTTCTGTTGCAGTCGTATCACTTGCAGCCTGAGTAGCGGCAGCGGCAACACTGTCTTTTTCTGCGGCAATGGTCTCCTTTACTTCAATCGGATCTGAACCAGCAGTTGAATCAACCGATGCCTCGGCCGAGGCGATACTGTCCGTTGCAGGTTTGAGAGTATCTACCGGAGGAACATATCCCGGCTCGGAAGCATAAGGATTGAGCTTTTCAGGAACTGGTCCGTTTGGATTGAATGCAGCCGGCTTGACCGCTTTCACCGTGTCATTGTTGGCCGGGCGGATCCTTTCGCGGAAAATCGAGCGGCGGTAGCGGAGTTCATTGATAGGCTGCTGCAGGGTCAGAACATCATTCGTTTCGTATTGATACGATTCATCCAGATCGAGAGCCGCTTCGGAAACGATGTCACGAGACGAACCACCCACTTTGATGATATATGTACCTGCATCAACAGTCCACGAAGCAGAAGATTCGTTAAACGAAGCGAGGGCCCGGAGAGGAACTGTAAAAGTGGCTGTAAACTTTTCGCCGGGTTCGAGCAGAGGCGTCTTGCACCAACCTTTAAGTTCTTTCGAAGGTTTTTCAAGAGATCCCAATGGTGCCTGAATATAGAGCTGTGCCACCTCACGTCCAGCCACCGTGCCGGTGTTGATGATATCTACATATACCTTTATGGAGCGTCGGCGCATTATCACTTCGGGTTCATCGTATGTGAAGTTAGTATAACTGAGGCCGTAGCCGAACGGATAGACCACCCCTTTATTGAAAGTATCGAAGTAGCGGTAGCCAACGTAAATTCCCTCCTGATACAAGGTATAATCCACATTCCTCCCCACGCTGTCGGCATATGCCGATTTTGCATTCACAGGGAAATTGGCGGTCGATGCAGCATCCGCATACCCCACAGGGAAAGTCATCGGAAGCTTTCCCGACGGGCACACCTTTCCTGTGAGGATATCCGCCACGCTGTGTCCCGACTCCTGTCCTGGAAGCCAGATGAGGAGGATTGCATCCGGTTCGTCTTTCCAAGGTGCGATTTCAATAGTGCTTCCAATATTGAGCAGCACAATCACTTTCTTGCCGACTGAATGAAAAACCCTGCAAGTTTCCGATATAAGTTTCCGTTCCTCTTTGTTGAGGATATAGTCAGTCAGTTCACGGTCGGCTCCCGCTCCGCTAATACGGCTGATGGTGATGATTGCTACATCGGCACTGTCCTTGTCTGCCACAATTTCATAGCCGGCAGACTCAAGCCCTTCGGCGACAGATGTGATATGTGCACAATTCACTGTACCAGATCCCAATCCACCGGCAATGGTTTTGAGGGATGCCTCTCCATAAAGAGCCACGTATTTCACAGTGTCCATCAGAGGAAGAATAGAATCCCTGTTCTCCAGAAGCACCATTCCGTCGGCTGCGCTGCTGCGGGCAATCGCTGCGTTCTTCTCATAATCAGGGGCAGGCCTTGGAGCTTCTGCAAAAGTGGGGCTCTCCACAATCATCTTCAGAATACGCCTGACGTTGCGGTCAAGATCAGCCTTGCTCAACCGACCCTCTTTGACCGCCTCTATGACCACCTTATAGTCATCGCTCTTGACCGGACGGAGAAAATCATTGCCTGCAGCCAC
>JABUTQ010000326.1 GCA_021443605.1 Bacteroidales bacterium
ATGGTGTTCTGCGACATTGAGCGTTCGAAACGGAGGTACGAACGGTAATCGGCGAGAAGTGTCTCGAAATTAGACTTTTTCATTTGAACTATATGTTGGACAGTAAGGTGCCAGACCGCATTCACTGCATTTTGGTTTTCTTGCAACGCAAACGTATCTTCCGTGGAGAATCAGCCAGTGATGGGCTTTTGCCCGAATATCTTCGGCAAACAGCGGAGTGATATCCTTCTCAACCTCATACGGAGTTGCCCCGTTTGATAGGCCCAAGCGATGAGCGACTCTAAAAACGTGTGTATCAACTGCTATAACAGGTTTGTTATATACGATTGAAGCCACTACATTCGCGGTTTTGCGCCCCACACCGGGGAGTTTTTGGAGCTCGTCTATGTCATCGGGGACCACTCCGCCATAATCTTTGACCAGCATCTTTGCCATTTCTATCAGATGCTTCGCCTTGTTGTTGGGATATGAAACAGATTTCACAAATCCATAGACTTCGTCCAAAGAAGCCTGCGCAAGCGCTTGTGGAGTCGGATATCTTTTGAACAGATGAGGCGTCACCATATTCACCCTCTTGTCAGTACACTGTGCCGAAAGTATCACTGCCACAATAAGTTGGAAAGGATTCATAAATGCAAGTTCAGACTGCACGTCGGGCATGTTTTTCTCGAACCAAGCCGTTATCTTTTTGATTTCCATAGTTCAAAGAATGCTTGTTTCATCACCTCGAATCCCTTTGGAGTGGGATGGCACTTGTCGTAAGTGTATTCTTCTTTAAGGCCGTTGTTTCCGTCGTTCATCACTTCGAAGTAATCGAGGTAGGCGATTCCGTTTGCCTGTGCATATTCTTTCAGAAGTTCATTCAACTGAGGAATCAGTGTTGCGGGATCCACTTCCGGACGCCATTTGTAGCCGGAGCAAGGGAGCGTGGAGCATATTATCACGTCTATTCCGTGGAGCATTGCCAGCTCGCACATCGAGAAGATGTTGTCTGCGATTGCCTTAACCGGAATATAGCCGTCGTTGAGGGCAATGTCGTTTGTTCCGGCAAGAATCACCACCGCTTTCGGCTTTAGATTAATCACATCCTGGCGGAAACGGACCAGCATACCGCAAGTGGTCTGGCCGCTTATCCCTCTGTCTGCAAAGTTGTTGGATGTAAAAAACAGACTGTCGGCATCATACCATATCTGCGTGATTGAATCGCCGAAGAAAACCACTTCGGGAGAGGTCGTCAATTCGCTGTTTTTCTGTTCATAGACTTTCAGTTTTGCCCAATCCTTTGCCATCAGCTGGGAATAGGCATCCTGTCCCATAACCAAAGTGGTAAATGAAATAAACAGGATTGACAATATGGATCGTCTGGTCATAATCTATTTTGATTTGATTTTGTTTGTCTTCTTCATTTGGGTAATGATTACTCCGCATACCACCACGGCTACGCCAACTATTTGAATAAAAGTGAGTTGCTCATAACCGTACATCCACGAACCCACTGCCGATACAGCAGGAATCAAGGCTGTGAACACGCTCGTTTTCGTCATACCGATTTCTTTTATGGAAGCCATATAGCAGACAAAAGCGACGCAGGAGCAAAGCACTGCAAGGGCAACAAGCGGTCTGAGAATCTCAGGATTGAGGAAATTCTTGAGGTCATATCCGTCGTTTGTGGCCAGGCTGAATGGGGCAAAAAATAGAAATCCTATCAAAAACTGATATGTGGATATTGTATATGCATTGTATTTGTCTCCAAGCTTGCGGGCGAATGTGGAATAGCCGACTGATCCACAAACTGCAAGAAAGAGAAATGCTATCCCCCACCAGTATTTTGTGGAGAAATCTCCGCTCTGCATCACCATCAGGAATATGCCCGGGATTGTGAGAAACACTCCGAAAATGTTCCGTTTTGCAAATTTCGCTTTATAGAATATCGTTTCGGAAAACATTACGAACACGGGAATCGTAGCCACGATGAGGGCGCACAGCGTGGGAGATTCGGTGGATTTCAGCCCGAAAGTTTCACCTATGAAATAGACGAATGGTTCGCTGAATGCAAGAAGCGCCATCCATTTCCAGTCTTCTTTGCGGACTTTTTCCAATTTTCCGGTGAGTTTGCTGAAGATGAAAAGCAAAGTGCCGGAAAGAATCATCCTTATGGCAATAAGGGTAAATACCGGAATATCAGAGATCAGGAGTTTTTGAGTCCAAATGAATGAGAATCCCCAGAGGACAATTGCCAACAACAGAGCCGGATATATGTAACTCTTTTTCATTGCCTTAACATCCGGCTTCGTCCATCACACGGAAGAAATTGCCTCCGGCTATCTTTTCGATATCATTTTCCGAATATCCCCTTCGGCGCAGCTCTACGATGAGTTTTGGCATCATTGAGACGTCGTCCAACCCGAGCGGACCGACCTCTATGCCGTCGAAATCGCTCCCGAACCCCACGTGATTCACCCCGACGAGGTTTACAACGTGATCCAAGTGATCTGCAATCACCTTGTAGCTCGGGCGTTCAAGTGAGATCATCTTTTCGGTCGCCTCTTTCAGATTTGCCTGAAGCAGAGGATTTTCCATATCTTCCCTCCATGCCTTGTCTGCATCATCGAAAGCATCGCAAAGTGGGCTGAACCTGCGGCCGTATTCTTCGCTGAGGAACGAGGGATAGAAGTTTATCTGTATCACACCCCCTTTTTTTGCAAGGGCCTTAATCATATCGTCTGTCATATTTCGCGGATGATTGCAAAGAGCCCGACAGCAGGAATGGGTTGCAACAACCGGCTTATCTGAATATTTCAACACGTCCCAAAATGCATCGTCGCTGATGTGGGAAACGTCTATCAGGATACCAAGCCTGTTGCACTCGGCAATCACTTCGCGCCCGAACGGGCTCACTCCTCCCCATCGCTTCTCCTTAGGGGCGCAGGAATCGCATATTTCGTTGTGGTTTGCGTGAGTGAGCGTGAGGTATCTGATTCCCATCTTGTGAAAAAGACGGAGCATCGACAAATTCTTCTGAATCGGGAGGCCGTTTTCCATACCGAGGAATATTGATATAAGGCCATCCTTCTGATTTTTAAGAGCTTGCTCGTGGTTGAATGCAAAAGCGACATTGTCTCTGTTTTGCTCAACGGCATCGTATGTATATGAAAGAAGTTCCAAGGCACGGCGTGTTGCCTGATC
>JABUTQ010000340.1 GCA_021443605.1 Bacteroidales bacterium
GCATTGCTTCACGATGCTGAACAGATTCAGCAGAAGGTTGAATCCGCTCCATCCGCTCCAAAGCCGGCCGGACCGGTGTCTATTTCGGAGATTCCCCTCTCTGAGATAGAGCCAAATCCTTTCCAGCCCCGAGTTACTTTTGACGAGGTGGCTATCGAAGAGCTTGCGGAGTCGATTCGTACACTTGGTATTATCCAGCCGCTTACACTCAGGCGTGTTTCTGCTCACAAATATCAGATTATCAGTGGTGAACGCAGATACCGCGCTTCAATTGCAGCCGGGCTTGAAAGTGTTCCTGCATATATCCGCCAGGCCGATGACCGAGGTATGCTCGAGATGGCAATCGTCGAGAATATCCAAAGAGAGGATTTGGATGCAATCGAGACCGCCATCAGTTTTCAGCGCCTTATGGACGAATGCAACCTCACCCAAGAGGCTATGGCAGACAGGGTTGGCAAGAAGCGCGCGACAGTTGCCAATTATCTCCGTCTGCTCAATCTTCCGGCTGAAATCCAAAAGGCAGTGAAGGTTGGGAAAATATCCGCCGGTCACGCTAAGGCGCTTCTCGGCATCGATGACGAAAACACTATGCTGAAGCTCTGCAGCCAGTGCATCAAGAGCGGATGGTCGGTGAGGATGCTCGAAGACAAGATAAGGAAGATTTCCACCGCCGCAGAAACCGAAAAAGTCCGCGCAGAACAAACTCTTCCGGACGAATATTACAGGATTCTCGAAGTCGTGGGGAAATATTTTGACAACAACATTTCACTCAAACGCACGAGCAAGGGGAGCGGCACGATGACAATCCGCTTTGCAAGCGACGAGGCGTTAGCACGCTTTTTGAAAGTGCTCGAGGATAATCAGATTTAAGGATTCGGGAAAGTGCGCAGGTTCATAATCTCCATATTGGTCATATTGGTTTTCGCCGCAGATCTCTCCGCTCAATTCAAGCAGAGCAGCAACGGCTTGACCGCCACCCCTCCGGGGGCGGGAGCCACCAATCAGATCAATCCGGACAGCGACGTGCCTGCCGACACTACCGGCGGATTCTCCTTCAAGAGGCTGTTCCGCGGCCTGGCCCACAAGGATACGCTCACGCCGGGGTATATGCTTCTCTCGTCGGTGATTATGCCGAGCAGTATCCAGATATACAACAAGGATTACTGGAAACTTCCGATAATATACGGCGGTATCGGTGCCGGCGTCGGTCTTGGTATCGATTTCAACAACAAATACCGCAAAACGGGAGACCCCAAGTTTGCCACGTACAGGAACATCAGTTTCGCGGGGGCGGCTCTCATCTATTGGGGGCAGATGCTCGACGGTGTCGCGAGCGCTTCATCAGACCGCAACCCCGATCCGGGAAAGGCGACAGTCTTCTCGGCATTGCTGCCCGGTCTCGGACAGGCCTACAACGGCGACTGGTGGCACATCCCGATATGGTACGGCGGTCTTGCGGTGTGCGCATACACGTTTCACCAGAACGATATGCAGTACAAGCGATTCAGGTATATTTACAACACGGCGAGTGACCCAGAGTCCGGCTATATCGGAAAAATTACGGCAGACCAGGCAAAAACTTATCGCGATATGTATCGAAAATACAGGGATTACTCCGTTGTGGCGGCCGTTTTGGTATATGTCCTCAACATCATAGATGCGAACGTGTTTGCCTATATGAAAGATTTCAGTGTAGATGACAACCTCGCCATGAGGGTGGAACCATCTATCATTGAGCCTATTACAACATATTATGGCTCTAATGCCCTCCCTGTCGCGGCAGGAATGCAGATGAGCTTCAAGTTTTAATTTGACACATCACAAAATACAAACAAATGCGTAAATCATTAGTTATCATACTACTGGCAGTAATAACAGTCGCCGATGCAAGTGCACAGGGCTTGTTGAATCGCCGACGCAACAACAAAGACTCCATCGCATATCTCAATACCAGGCTCGACTCTTTGCAAAGAGCTTACGATGAGCTCTCGGCACTCAAGCCAATCGATATGGTGGATTCCCTTGAGACTGACGATGAGATTCCCGAGCCCGGATATCTGGATCCCGACAGGGATACCGATTCCCTCCTTTCTGTTTATTATGTACAGAATCTTCTCGCCAATACGGACAACGGAGACTATATGATCAACAATCCGGAAGATACTGTCTATTCGTCCAATATCCCCGATTCCGTCTATATAGAGCGCCTCAAGAGACTGAATCCTTTCGTCAACGTTTCTTACAACGACATAGTCCGCAGCCATATCGTCTATTATACCCAAAAGATAAGCACTGAGAAAATGGCAAATATCATAGGACTATCATTCTACTATCTCCCTCTGTTTGAGGAGATTTTTGACGAGTATGGCCTTCCGTTGGAGCTCAAGGCTATGGCTGTGATAGAGTCTGCATTCAATCCGAAAGCAGTCTCAAGGGCAAAGGCGAAGGGGATGTGGCAGTTTATGTACACCACCGCCAAGATGTACAATCTCAATATGAACTCATTTGTGGATGAAAGGTTCGACCCGATACAATCTTGCCGAGCTGCCGCAAGGTATCTGCGTGATGCTTACGACATTTTCGGCGATTGGTCGCTTGCCATCGCGTCATACAATTGCGGTCCCGGAAACGTGAACAAGGCTATCAGAAGGGCCGGCGGCGGAAAGGATTTTTGGGATGTTTACAAATATCTCCCACGAGAGACACGCGGCTATGTTCCTGCATTCATCGCCGCTCTCTATACCCTCAAATACTATCCCGAGCACGGAATTGTTCCGGTACAGACCTCTATGCCTGCACACGTGGATACCTTCCACGTCAGGAGAAATCTCCATTTCAGACAGATATCGGACAATATCAATATCACTCTTGAAGATTTGAGAGACCTCAATCCCCAATATATCCACGACATTATTCCCGGCAACGAAGGCGATTATATTCTGCGTCTCCCTTACAACTGCAGTATGGAGTTTGTGGACAAGCAAGACAGTATCTACACCTATAAGGACTCCATATATCTCAGCCCCGTGGTGCTAAAGAACGTGAAACAAAGCGGATCTTCTTATGTGGCAAGTGGCGACAAGATTTATCATAAGGTCACAAAAGGGCAGACTCTCGGCGGCATAGCTTCGAAATATCACACCACAGTTGCCAATATCAAAAAATGGAACAATCTGAAAAGCAA
>JABUTQ010000169.1 GCA_021443605.1 Bacteroidales bacterium
AGCACCACCCCTTTTGCATTTCCGGTTGTGCCGGAAGTGTATATGATGGCTGCGACGTCGTCCGGCGCCGGCTCTGAAACTTTTCCGTCACAAGTGAAAGCCTCATCATTTTTCTTTACAATCTCAAAGCTCTCCATATCTATCACGAGAGTCATCGATTCAATCACTTCCGGACTAATCTTTCCAATCAGTTTCTTTGATACGAAGATGGCCTTGCTTTCAGAATGTTGAAGGATGTTGGTGACCTCATTTTCAGATGAATCGGGCAGGATTGGCACGACTATTCTTCCAAAGCTCGTTATGGCAAAGAATGATGCCGTCCAGTTGGGATGATTCTGTGAAAGAATCGCTACCCGGTCTCCGGCAGATATTCCGTATTGTGACAGCATCCTGGAAAGGGAGTCGACCTTATCCTTGAAAGATGCGTAAGTGTATCCTTTGTCGGTTCCGAGCAACACGGACAGTCTGTTTTTCGCAAATACCGAGGTGCTGTAGGAATAGAGCTTGGAGAGTGTGTTTACATAGTGCTCTCGAGCCGCCTTGAAGTTTTTGTATATGAATTCCATTGAAAAACTATCTCTTGAAAAGCCCGTTGCTATAATCGTCCTCCACCATTTTCTTGACCTCAAACCGCTGTAGCTTGCCGGTGGCAGTTCTTGGAAGACTCTCGCAGATGCGGTAGAATTTCGGACGTTTGTAAGTTGCAAGCATTGGGTGAGAGTTTACATATTTAGACAAATCTCTGATCGTGGTCGTATATCCAGGCTTGAAAACGACGTATGCCGCAGGCACTTGTTCCCGAAGTGTATCGTGCACCCCAATCACACAGCTTTCCGCAACAGCCGGGTGGCTGTCCAAAACACTCTCTATCTGAGAAGGATAGATGTTTTCTCCTGCGCAGACAATCATATCGTCCTTGCGGGAAACGACAGTGACGTATCCATCTTCATCCCAAACTCCGAGATCTCCCGTATAGAAAAATCCGTCGTGGAATTTTGCATTAGTCAAAAACTCATTGTCATAATATCCCATTCCCGATTTTGCGGATGTGCCGAGGATGATTTCTCCGACCTCCTTCCCGTCCATCGCCACAAGATCGTCAGGGTTGGAGATATGGTTTTCTCCGCCAATCTTCACGATTCTCACGTCGTCATCGGTGCAGGCGCGGCCGCACGAGCCGGCGTGTTCCGGGAGGTCTGACGGAGAAAGGAATGTGTTCCAGAAAGTCTCAGTGGTGCCGTATCCGTTGTAGATGTTCGGGGTGAGCGTCTCCTGAAAACGGATGCAAGATTCTCTGTCCAAGGGACTTCCCATAGTCACAATCCCTTTAAGGCCGCTCAAATCTGCGTGACGCCTGAGTTGGGACATATAGAGCATATTCAGCGTGGCCGGTACTCCAATCAAGAACGATATTCCATATTTTTCAACGTATGAAAGGACATTGTGGGCGTTGAATTCAGACATTATAATCATCTCACCACCAACGTACAATGTGGGGCAGGGACCGCCGGAATGGAGCCCTCCGCGGTGAAACCACGGTGTCATGTTGAGTGTCTTGTCACGGGCACTCAGAGGGAAATGCATAATCACATCGTGTGCCGAAAGCACTTCATTGATGACATACACTGGAACCCCTTTCGGGCGGCTCGTGGTGCCGGAAGTGTAGAGTCTGGTGCACTCGTCATAGATGCTTATCCGCTCAGTTACAACAGGTTCCTCTATTGAGCCCCTTTTTATGAATTCTCGTAGCGAAATGTGTCCTTCCACCAACTCCTCTTCATCGCAATTGCATACGAAAAGCACATCGTCCGGCTGATATGCATTCAATGCAAGAGCCTCTTGCACAGTCTGTTTGTAGATAATATCGTAAATGAAAACTTTCGGCTTGGAGTCCTCGATGTTGAGGGCAATCTCTCCTGCAGACTGGTGATAGTTAATCGGGCAGTTGATTGCACCGAGTTTTTGAGGGGCAAGGTAGCAGAGGACAAATTCGATGCTGTTGCGAAGCATGTACATAATAACGTCTCCCTTGTGTACTCCGCTGGATTGCAGTGCGTTGGCAAAGAGATTCACTTCGCGGTTCAGCTCTTTGTAAGTCATCTGTTCTCCCGTAGCCGGAACGGTGAGGGCAGGCGAATCCCCGCGTCTGCGGACATTGCGCATAAACCCTTCGATGTAAGTATAGCTTGTTTCAAAATTTTCTTGGAATGGGGTTTTGATTTCACTCATGGCAATTTATCTTGAAGTTACTATTATACTTGAATTCTGTCCTCCGAAACCGAAGGCATTTGACATTGCGTAGCGTATTTGTGCCTTTCGGGGCTCACACGCAACAATATCGGCATCTTTACAATCGGGATCTTTTTCGGTGAGGTTCAGGGTGGGAGGGATGATTCCGTCCCTGCAGGCGAGTACGCAAGCGATGGCTTCTGTGATTCCGCCGGCTCCCATTAGATGGCCGGTCGCCCCCTTTGTCGATGAGATTGCCGGAGAAGCATCTCCAAAAACCACCTTGATTGCGCCAACTTCCACTATATCACCTACGTGCGTGGCTGTACCGTGCGCATTGACATATCCGATTTGGCTTGGCTTTATTCCGGCCTTGGCAATCGCAGCCTTCATACAGGCAATCGCTCCGTGGCCGTCTAAAGCGGGCGAAGTGACGTGATATGCATCGTTGGTATTTGCGGCGGAGACAATCTCTCCGAGAATTTTTGCTCCCCTTGCGAGGGCGTGTTCTTCCGATTCAAGAATCATCGCTCCGCCTCCTTCGCCGGTAACGAATCCGCTTCTGTTTACGTCAAACGGCCGGCAGGCGAGATTCGGGTTCTCTTCGCGGCTCAATGCCTTGGCCACTGCAAGAGAGGCAATTGTCAACGGGCAAATCATGCTGTCTGCTCCGACTGCGAGCATTACATCCGCTTCGCCGCTCTTAATCATCATAGATGCAAGATTGAGGGCGTCTCCTCCTGACGAGCAGGCGGTGCTCACCGTCATACAAGGGCCTTGCATCCCGTATTCGATAGCTATGTTGGCGGCGGCGATATTCCCAAGAATCTTCGGTACCAAACGGGGATTAACCTTCCAGTCTGAACTTTGATTGAGCTCGTTTTGCCCTTCGGCTGTCTCCGTGACCCCTGCGAGCGCAGTGCCCATTATTATCCCGATG